>JBOGKL010000001.1:0-3193 GCA_050745525.1 Terriglobales bacterium
CCGTTCCTGAGACGGGCTTTTTCGGGGTTTCAGCGCCTTTGACCTCGGCATGAGCACACCCTCCCAATGCGAGTATACAGGCTAAGTAAAAGCTTACATCATGGTGGGCATGCATGCGATGCTTGAGTGCCGCGTAGAGGAGGAGCGCTGGCGGCAGCCGTACGTGATCCACTGGCTTCGCGATCCGGCGCTAAAGGCCGCGGGCGCGGCCGCCTGTCGCCACCAGCGTGCGGCGCGGACGGCCTCCACGCTGCTGGTGTTCGTGGTGGCCGGCCGCTTTGCCATGGAGACCCTCTCCCAGTTCCACTCCTACGTCGCATCAACGCCTGAACTCAGCGAAAAAGCCAGGGAACATCACCTGCGGGAGATAAAGACCCGTAGAAGGTTTTTGCGTATCGCCCCGCTCTCCCTCTGGTCGCCCCTGCTCTCTCTTCTTACGGCCGCCGATCCTTCTCTCGCCTTGGCTCCGCTGGGGTCCGGCGGCGTGCGCCACTGGGCCGCGCGCAGCGCTTTATTCGCCGCCCAAACCCTCCTGCTCGCAGCATCGGCGCGCGGGCTCGACTCTTGTCCCTTACGCGGGGGTCGCGCCGTTTGCGCCGTGGGCAAAGTCGGCACGAAAAGCCCGCGGAATCCCGCAGGGCGGGCCGCCCCCCGGGAGGCAACGAGGCGCGACCCCGGCCGGGCTGGGGCCCCGGGTCACCAGCCTGGCCGAGCGTCAAGCGGGTCGCGTGGCGCAGCCACGCGGGGTCCCGCGCCAATCAATGGAAGGCTTCGACCCGAGGAATCTGAGACGCGTCCTGGCACTCCAACGCGGCGACATCATCGCGCTCGTCCTCGCGCTCGGACGCCGGCGGCCCGACGTCCAGCTGGAGCCGCGCTGGCGGCGTCCTTTCGAGGCCGCCGTCAAGGTCCACTGATGTGTCAACGATTTATCTTGTCGGGTCATCAACCCGGAAGGCGAGTCTTGCATCGAACCATCCCGCAGGGTCTGTGTCTCCTGCCGGCAAAATGACAAACTGTTGGCAAAATCCGAACGCCCATCGCATTCGCTGTCGCGCAGTATCGCGCGCTTCTGCCTGCGTCGGGCGTGGTATCGCCCACCACGTGGCAATCCACATGAAAACAAAGGACGTTGCGCCAGCCGCGGAGACATTTTGGGGCAGTTTGCGCGCCCGAGACCACGAAGGGCGCCATGCGCCGCCCGCGCACGGCCAGGCTCAGAAACCGCGCGCCGGTGGTATCGCCCATCAACAGACAATCTGCCGGGAAATCAAGGACTTAGCGATAGCACCAGAGACACTTTGGGCGGTTTCGCGGCTGGCGTGGTCTTTACGCCGGCGCGTCCGCCGTCAGCACGTCCATGAACGAACTCACCGAAAACACCGCCCGCCCGCAGCCGGGGTCCCCGTATCCGGGCGGGACCGGCAGCCCGTGCTTGCGGTGCGTGTCGCGCCAGGTCTCCAGCAGCCGCAGATGATACTCCAGCGGCGCCCCGCCCGTGTTGTCCTTCCCCAGCCGCGTCAGCGGCTCCGCGCACCAGGTCGTGAACCGCGGGCACACCCCGTGCGACATGAAAAACTCCAGCCCCTCGCCGGTCGAGGCGATCGCCTCCTCCACCTCGGTGAACCCGTGCGGGCGCGCCATCTCAATGCCCGCCACAAAGTTGGGGATCACATGCGAGGGCCCGAAAATCTCCGCCGCATCGAGAATGCGCTTGTGCCACTCCCCCCGCCCCACGTAGCGGTCCTTGCCCGGACACAGAATCGAGAACAGCCGCGCGTCCCACACCTCATAGTTGGGATGGTAAATCCGGATGCCCGCCTGCTGGAACTTCCGCGCCTCCTCCAGCGGCAGCGCCTGCGTGACCATTTTGCCCATCCAGCGCCCCGGGAAGCGCTGCTCGATGGCCGCCGCATACTGCGCGTAAAAATCCGCCTCGCCCATGCCCTTGAGCGTCGAGGTGATGCTGCCCCCGGTGATGGTGTAGGCGTGGCTGGCCGAGTCGCTGGCGGCGATGATGTCGAGCGCCTCCAGAATCTCCTCCACCGACTTCACCCCCGTGTAGGGACGCCCCTGCTGCATCTGCTGCCGGTAGTTGTTGTTGATGTCGCAGAACTGGCACTCCTCACGATCGCCGAAGTACTGGCAAATACGGAATGCCGTGATGTAAACCAGATAGCCCCATTCAATCGTCGGCGCGATCTCGATCACCCGCTTGCCGTTGCTCATCGTGCGCGTGTAGTACTCGGGCACCGGCGGCAGCCGCACCCCGGCGATCGCCTCCCCGTCCAGGCGCAACTCCACCGCCTCGTCCTCCCCCACCGCCTCAATGCGATAGGGCGAGGCCGGGTTCAAGCGCACGGAGATGATGGTCGGCCGCAGCCCCCACGCTCCGCCCTCCAGCCAAATCTCCTCCGGCGCGCTCCAGTGCTCCTGCTGCTCCATGGCGTCGAGCGGCACCAGATCGAAGGAAAAAATGAAGTACGCCTTGGCCTTGGCCTTGGCCGCGATCTTCAGCGCCGCCGGGGAAAAGGCTAGGCCGGTGCGGAGAATATCCTCCTTCAGCACCGCCTCCCGCGGCAGGCTCGGATGCGCCTCCACCGCCGCCATCACCTGGCGCAAGCGCGATTCGCCAATCTCTACACTAGCCACGCCTTAGTGTAACCCGCTACTGTAGGGTCGCTGTGCCCTCGCCCAAGCTCTCCGAGCAATTGCAGATCGCCGGTATGTCGCGCGCACAAGCCGGCGCCAAGGAGGATGCCTTCACCCGCATCGCCGGAGCTTGGCGCGGATGGTCGCCGCTCGTTCCCACTCGCGCCTGGTTTGTGCCCGGACGCGTCGAGCTGCTCGGCAAGCACACCGACTACGCCGGCGGCCGCAGTCTCCTGTGTGCCCTCGAACGCGGCTTCTGCCTCCTCGCCGCACCACGTCCCGACCGCCGCATGCGTCTGCTCGACATCCGCTCCGGTCAGCCGGCCGAATTCGACGTGGATCAGGCCGTGCCTTTAAACTGGGCCCGCTACCCGGCGCTCGTGGCCCGTCATCTCGCCGCCGAAGGCCGCTTGCCGCTCGGCGCCGATATCGCCTTCGCCAGCGACTTGCCTCCCTCAGCCGGCATGTCCAGCTCCAGCGCCTTCATCGTCGCCAGCTATTGCGCACTCGTCGGCGATGGCGAGCTCGGCGAGCGCGGCGA
>JBOGKL010000002.1:0-18095 GCA_050745525.1 Terriglobales bacterium
TTCCCAGCGCAGCGTGTGGACCAGCGCCGCGGGCTTGTATTTTTTCCTGGGAGGTGGCCGACTTCGGCCGCCGCGCCGCCAACATCCGCTTTTTTCGCGAGTTGGCGCGTCAGGCCGCCGATCAATCCGATGTGGTCCGGCTCGAAGTGGGCGCCCACGCCGCCGACGCCTATTTAACCGTGCTCGCCGCGCGCGAGCAGGTGCGCGTCACCTCCGCTGACGTCGCGCGCTGGCAGGGGCTGGCCGCAGTCGTGCATGCGCTGGTGGCACAGCAGTTGCGTCCGGGCGCGGATGACTCGCGCGCGCAGGCGGAGCTCGCGGCCGCTCGCATCCGTGCCAGCGCCGCCCAGCGCGATCTGGAGCAGGCGCAAGGCAGCCTGACCGAGGCCTTGGGTCTGCCGCCGGGTGCGCCTCTGCCGCCGCTCGCCCCGCTGCCCGCAAGCGCGCTCCCGGCAGCGCCTCCTCCGCCGCTGTCGGCTCCGCCGCAGGCGCGCGTGCACGTGGATGCCGTCGCCGCCGCCACCGCGCATCAGCAGGAAATCGCGCGCTCGGCCCTGCCGCGCTTTTATGCTCTCGGCACCGCCTTCGGCCGCGGCAGCGGCGTGCTCGCCGCCGGCAAATTTGCCACTGGCGCCGCCGGCCTGACCCCGGACACGGCGGCCAACTGGGCCGTGGGCCTAAGCGTGGATTTTTCCTTTACCCGCTGGTTTGCCAACCGCGCGCAGAAAACCGAAGCCGCTGCGCAACTGAAGTACCAGCAAGAACAGCAACGCGCCGGCGGCAATGCCCTGGCCTTGGCGCGTGCGCGCGCCACCGCCGATTGGAACGAGGCGCGCACCGTGGCGCAGGAATCTCCCATCGGACTGGCAGCCGCCCAGGCCGGCGAGGCCCAGGCGCGCGTGCGCTACCAGACCGGCCTGGCCAGTCTTGTGGACTGGGCCAACTCCGAACAGCTCCTGCTGCAGGCGGATTCCGACAACGCCCTGAGCCAACTCCAGCTCTGGCGCGCGCTGGTGGAAGCCGCCTTCGCCTCCGGAAGCCTGCAGCCGGTATTGGCCGCCGCGGGGCACTAAAATGAATTTGATTTCCGCCGCCCTGCGCCGTCCCGTCACCGTCGCCGTTGCCGTCGTCGCCATCGCTGCGCTCGCCGCCCTGGCCATGCTGCGCATGCCGATTGACGTATTCCCGCAACTGGATGCGCCGGTGATCTACGTCGCCCAGCCCTACGGCGGCATGCCGCCGGCGGAGATGGAAGGCTACATCGTCAACTACTACGAATCCAATTTTCTGTTCATCTCCGGTGTGGAGCAGGTCGAGTCGCGTTCGGTCCAGAACATCGGGCTGATCAAGTTGACCTTCCATCCCGGCACCGATATGAGCCAGGCGGCGGCGCAGACCACCTCCTACATTTCCCGCGCCCTGGCCTACATGCCCACCGGCACCGTGCCGCCCTTCGTGATGCGCTACGACGCCGGCAGCCTGCCCGTGGGCGACCTGATTCTTTCCAGTGCCACCGAATCCCAGCCCGCCTTGGATGACCTGGCGCAAACGCGCATCCGCCCCATGTTTGCCTCCCTGCCCGGGGTCTCCGCGCCGCCGCCGTTTGGCGGCAACCCGCGCAGCATCATCATCACCCTCAACCCGGAACGCCTGAGCGCCCGCCGCCTCTCGCCCGACGATGTGGTCAAGGCCATCGTTGCCGGCAATGCCGTGCTCCCCTCCGGCAACGTGCGCATGGGCGATTTCAACCGCATCGTGCACGTCAACACCGTGGCCGCCGAATACCAGGACCTGTTGCAGCTGCCGTTGCGCCAGGGCCCCAACGGCCGGGTGCTGCTGAGCGATGTGGCCACCATCGCCGACGATGCCGATGTGATCTCCGGCTACGCCGAACTCAACGGCCGCCGCGTCGTCTACATTCCTATCACCAAGCACGCCGACGCCTCCACCGTCCGCGTCGTCCAGGAAGTCAAGAACGCGCTGCCGCTCATGCGCGAGCAGGTGCCCAACGATGTGGCTGTCAGTTTTGCCTTCGATCAATCTGTCTATGTGCGCGACGCGCTTGATGCGCTGCTGGTGGACGGACTGCTGGGCACCATCCTCACCGGCCTGGTGGTGTGGCTGTTCCTCCAGGATCGCCGCAGCGCCGTCATCGTCGTGCTGGTGATCCCCTTCGCGCTGCTGGCCGCCGTCACGGGCCTGTGGCTGCTGGGCCAGAGCCTCAACCTGATGACGCTGGGCGGACTGGCGCTGGCCATCGGCATCCTTGTGGATGAGGCCACCGTGGCCATGGAGAACATCCATACCCATCTGGCGCGCGGGGAGCCGGCGGCGCGCGCCGTGGTGGCGGCGGGCCGGGAAATCCTGGGTCCGCAGGTGCTGGCCATGCTGGCGGTGGCGGCGGTGTTTCTCCCCGCGCTGTTCATGCAGGGTATCAGCCGCTCGCTGTTTGTGCCCTTGAGCCTGGCCGTGGGCCTGGCCATGGCCGCCTCGCTCGCCCTCTCGCTCACCCTGGTGCCGGTGCTGGCGGTCTGGCAGTTCCGACGCCGCGAACACACGCCACCAGCCTCCGGCGGCGGCTATGACCGCTTTCGCCTACGCGTGCAGCGCGCCGCCGTCCGCATCGCCGCGCGCCGCCGCCTGCTGCTGCCCGCCTATGTGCTCCTGGCCGCGCTGGCGGCCGCCGGCGTGGCGGCCATCATTGGCGCCGACGTGTTCCCCGCGGCCGATAGCGGCCAGTTCCAGTTACGTCTGCGCGCCTCCGCCGGTACCCGCCTCAAGCGCAGCGAGGTTCTGTATCAGCGCGCCCTTGACATCCTCGAGCGCGACGCCGGCCCCGGCAACGTGCAGACCTCGCTCGGCTTCGTCGGCACGCAGCCCCGCTCCTATCCCATCAACGCCATCTACCTGTGGACGAGTGGGCCGCAGGAAGCGGTGATGCAGGTCGCGCTCCGTCCCGGCTCGGGCCTGCGCGTGCCCGCTCTCGAGGCCACCCTGCGGCGCGATCTGCAGCGCGAGATGCCCGGCATTACCGTGAGCTTCGAGGCCGGCGATATCATCGGCCAGTTGATGAACCTGGGCTCGCCCACCCCCATCGCCGTGCAGGTCACCGGCTTCGATATGGCCGCCGATCACGCCTATGCCGAGCAGGTGCGCACGGCCCTCGCCGGCGTCCCCATGCTGCGCGACCTGCAGTACGGCCAGCCCTATAACTACCCCGCGGTGCTGGTGAACATTGACCGCCAGCGCGCGGCCCAGTTGGGCTTGACGACGGCCCAGGTCGGGCGCTCGCTCACCGAAGCCACCGCCTCCAGCCGCTTCGTGGCGCGTAACTTCTGGCAGGATCCTGCGAGCGGACTCACCTACCAGGTGCAGGTGCTGATGCCGCCTGCCGCAATGGACAACCTCGGCGCGGTCGGCGCCATTCCCCTCGCCAGCGGCAGCGGATCGAAGCCCACCCTGCTGGGCGATGTGGCTTCGGTGCAGTTGGGCACCGTGCGCGGCGAATACGACCATTTCGATATGCAGCGCATGGTCTCGCTCACCGCAAACGTGCAGGGCTCGAGTCTGAGCGCCGCCGCAGATGCCCTCCAACGTGTGCTGAAGACGCTGCCCGCCCCGCCGCGCGGCGTGCGCGTGGCCATCGTCGGCCAGGTCCAGCCGATGCACGAAATGCTGGGCGGCTTGCAAGCGGGCCTGGTGCTCGCCGTGATTGCCATCCTGCTGCTGCTGACCGCCAGCTTCCAGTCGTGGCGCTTGGCGCTGGTGATTCTTTCCGCTGTGCCCGGACTCCTGGCCGGCGCGCTGGCGCTGTTGTGGGCCTTTGGCTCGAGCCTCAACCTGGAGTCCTTCATGGGCATCATCACCGCGGTCGGCATTTCCGTCGCCAATGGCATACTGCTGATCACGGTGGCAGAGAGTTGCCGCAAGGCCGCCTACGCGGAAATGGCCGGCCTGCCCGAAGCCGAGCGCCGCCGCCGCGCCGCCGCGCAGGCCGCGCACGATGGCGTCGGCTTGCGCCTGCGCCCCATTCTGATGACCGCCAGTGCCATGATCGCCGGTATGATCCCGATGGCGCTGGCATGGGAAGCCGGCGGCGGACAAAGCGCGCCGCTGGGCCAGGCCGTGATTGGCGGCCTCCTCGCCTCCACTTGCGCCACCTTGTTGCTGATGCCTTCCGCCTACATCGCGCTCATGGGCCGTCAAGGCGCCGCGTCGCCATCGCTCGATACGCACACAGAGGAATCGCATGCATAAGTGGGCCATCGCCGTTTTCCTGATACTCGCGCCGCTCGTCGGCGCCGGCTGCCGTGCGCATTCGGCGCCGGTCACGGCTTCTTCCACGGCCCTGCGTACGGTTTCCGTGGCCGTGGTGCGCAGCGACCGCCCGCGTCTGACCATGGTGCTGCCGGCGGAGCTGGCCGCCTACCAGGACGTGCAGTTACAGGCTCGCATGCCGGCGTTCATTCAGTCTCTCGATGCCGATCGCGGCAGTCGCGTCCGGGCCGGCCAGTTGCTCGCTCAGTTGGAAGCGCCCGACCTGCTCGCCAAACGCTCGGAAGCGCAACAGCGCCTGCATGTGGCGGAGGCGCAGCGCCTGGAAGCCGGCGCTGCTCTGCACCGCGATCAGGCCACGCTGCAGCGCCTGCGCGGCGCCGCCGCCGCCGTGGCCGGCGCCGTCGCCGGCAACGACATTCAGGTGGCCGAGCAGGCCGTGGCCGCCGATCAAGCCGAGGTACAGTCACGCCAGGCTTCCGAGCAAGCCGCCCAAGCGGCTGTCGCCTCCGCTACCGCGCTCACCGATTACCTGCGCGTGATCGCCCCCTTTTCCGGCATCATCATCCGCCGCAACGCCAGCGTCGGTGCGCTGGTGGGGCCCAGCACCCCGGCCCTGTTTGAATTGCAGCAGATCAACCCGCTGCGCCTGGTGGTGGACGTTCCCGAAGCCGAAGCCGTCGGGGTTCCCCTCGGCGCCCGGCTCCCCTTTACGGTCGCCAGCCAGCCCGACAATACCTACTTCGGCGTGGTGGCGCGCAGCGCGCAAAGTGTGCGGCAGAGCTCGCGCACGATGCCGGTCGAGCTCGATGTCCCCAACCCCGCCGCCGTGCTGGCGCCGGGCATGTTTGTCCACGTTCTGTGGAGCTTCCAGCGCGCTCAGCCCAGCTTGTTCGTGCCCGCTACGGCCGTCGTGCACGGCAGCGAGCGTACGTTTGTTGAGCGCATGGATGCCGCCGGCAAACTGCAGTGGGTGGATGTCACCGCCGGCTTTGCTAACGGCAATAACATCGAAGTTTTTGGCGCCCTGCGGGTAGGCGACCGCATCGTGGCCGCCGCCGAAGACGACCTCCGTCCCGGTCAGCGCGTTCAGGTGAGCTCGGCTCCTCAGTAAAACACCCCACGCGGGCCCAAACCGAATTATCATGGCCTGCAATGGACTGGCGTAAGAACCGCCGCCGCCGCACCGGGTTTTGGCAGAGGCTTCCTGCGAGCGCCTTTGCCACGTTTTTGGCCGGCGTGTTTTTCCTTTTCGCCAGCTTCGGCTTCATTGGCCTGATTGGCCAGGCGGCGCCGTGGACCACCGCTCTTGGCGGTGGCATTTATACCGGCATCATCGGCGTCGGTTTTGCCTGGTTGGGCACCCGCGAAGAATACGTTGGGCTGATCATTTGGGCGCTGGCCGTCTGCATCGGTTTTCCAACGCTGCGCGACCAGATCTGGCCCCCCGCCGTTTCCCCCACGCCCGCCGCCAGTCTCGATTTCGCCGCTATCGCTGCCATGGTGGCCGTGGTGGCTGGTTACGTTTTGTTTCTGCTCTTCGTACAGACCGAAGGCCGCCGCCATTTCCGGCTCGAGGCCGAGATCAAGCTCGCCGAAGAGATCCATCATAGTCTCGCCCCGCCCATCGAACGCCGCCTGGGTAGCTTTGAGTTCCGCGGCAGCTCGCGCGCCAGCGGCAACGTAGGCGGCGATTTGCTGGACGTGGTGGAAGCCGAAGGCGGCTGGCTCGCCTACATCGCCGATGTCTCCGGTCACGGCGTCGCGGCCGGGGTGTTGATGGCCGGGGTGAAGAGCGCGGTGCACACTTGGCTGGCCGCGCGCGGCGGCCATGAAGAAGGCATTCTTCCCGGCCTCAATCGAGTCCTCACCGAGCTGCTACCGGAAGAAAGCTTCGTGACGCTCGCCGCCATCCTCCCGGCGCCCGATGGCGGCTTGCAGTATGCTGCCGCCGGCCATCCGCCGCTATTGCACTTTCATGCCTCGAGTGGCGAAGTGACGCAGCATGGCGCGGAAAATTTCCCTTTGGGCTTGTTCGCCGATGCCACCTTCGCCTCGGTCCCGATCCAAGGCGAAGAAGGCGACGTGCTGGCAATCTTCACTGACGGCCTGGTGGAAATCTTTGGTCAGCAACACGGCGAGTTTGGCCTGGAAGGCATCACCGCCGCGCTGCGCCAAACCGCGCGTCAGCCGCTGGAAAAAACCGTGGGCGCGATCACCGAGGCCGCTCGTGCCTTTGGACCCCAGACCGACGACCAGACCCTGCTGCTGGTGCGCTTTTCCCCTGCCGCCACCACGGTCGAGGCGCCTGCTCCCGAGGTGCTCTTGGCGCGCGGACGGCAGCAATAGGGCGGTAGAATAAAAGTTCTGGTTCTGAGTACAGGACCAGCGCTGTCCCTCCCATGCAGATCTTTGGCGCCTACGCCCTGCTGCTCGCTTTCGTGCTCGCCTGCTATGGTGTGCTGGCCGGCGGCGTGGGCTTGGCCACGCATCGCCGCCGCTTGGTCGCCTCGGCCGAGCGCGCCTACCTGATGATTTTTCCCGCCGTCGTGGTGGCGGTCATCTGCCTGCTCGGGCTGATCTTTCACAACAACTTCAGCGTCGCCTACATCGCCGAACACAGCAATCGCGCGCTGCCGTGGTTCTACAAGGTCGCCGTGGTGTGGTCGGGTCAGGAAGGCTCGCTGCTGTTCTGGACGCTGCTGTTGAGCGGCTACGGGTTTGTGGCCATGCTCACCAGCGGGCGCCGGCACCGCCAACTGCGTCCGGCGGTCGCGGTCGTGCTCGCCGCCATCACCTCGTTTTTCCTGCTCCTGAACAATTTCGTCGCCTCCCCGTTCACCACTCTGCCCGTGGGCACGCCCGCCGATGGCAGCGGCCTCAACCCGCTCTTGCAGTACAGCCAGATGGACGTCCATCCGCCCATCCTCTATCTGGGCTACATCGGTTTCAGCATCCCCTTCGCCTTCGCCCTGGCGGCGCTGATCAAGCGCATGCCCGGCGATCGCTGGATTCAGGTCACGCGCTTCTGGACGATGGTCGCTTGGGCGTTTCTGACCGTGGGCATTGTCCTCGGCGGCTACTGGGCCTACAAGGTGCTGGGCTGGGGCGGCTACTGGGCGTGGGACCCGGTGGAGAACGCCGCCTTCCTGCCCTGGCTCACCGGCACCGCGTTTCTGCATTCGGTGATGATGCAGGAGAAGCGCGGCATGTTGAAGTCCTGGAACGTCGGCCTCATCTTCCTGACGTTCTTCCTCACCATCTTTGGGGATTTCCTCACCCGCAGCGGCATCGTCAGCTCCGTGCACGCCTTCGCGCAATCGGCGATCGGCAACTACTTCGTGGTCTTCCTGGTGGCGATTGCCGCCGTCTGCCTGTTCGTGTTCTTCCGCAACCGCTCCGCCTTGCAGACGGAAAACCAGCTCGAATCCACCGTCTCGCGCGAGAGCGGTTTCCTGTTCAACAACTTCATCCTGCTCGTGGCCGCGCTGGCGATTCTCTGGGGTACGATCTTCCCCGTCCTCTCCGAGGCCATTCAGGGCGAGAAGATCACCGTCGGCCGCGAATTCTTCGACCGCATCAACATCCCGCTCTTCCTCTTTCTTCTGTTCCTCACCGGCGTGGGACCGTTGCTGGCCTGGCGCCGCACCTCGCTCGGAAGTTTGCGGCGCAACTTCCTGATCCCGGCGCTGTGCGGGCTGGCCACCGCTGTGGTGCTGCTGGCTAAGGGTCTGCGCGACCCCTATCCGCTGGTGTCCTTCGGCCTGTGCGCGTTTGTGCTGGTCACCATCACGATGGAGTTCGGCCGCGGGGCGCGCGTGCTGGCCCGCCGTGGGCGCTCGTATCCGTCCGCGCTCGTGCATCTGACCATGCGCAACACGCGCCGCTACGGCGGCTACATCATCCACATCGGCATCGTCCTCATGGCCATCGGCATCACCGGCGCCGCCTTCAACCAGAGCGTCGAGGCGCCCATGCCGTATCAGGCTACGATGCAGATCGGCCCCTATCAATTGGTCTCGGAGTCCTATACCCAGGACGATAATCCCAACTTCTCGTCGGAAGCCGAAATCGTGCAGGTCCGTCAGAACGGCCGCGCCGTCGCCACCCTGTATCCCTCGCGCCGCTTTTACAAGGCCAGCAATCAGGCGCAGTCCATCGTGGCCATCCGCTCGCGTCCCTCCGCCGACCTCTACCTCGTCTATGCCGGCGACGATCCGAACACGCACACGCCCATCCTGCACGCCTACATGCGCCCGCTGATCATGTGGATCTGGGTGGGGACGCTGGTGGTGGTGTTCGGCACATTGCTCGCGTTGCTGCCCAGCCGCAAATCCGATTCCGGTTCCCAACCCGAGCCCGTCCGCGTGCCCGCGAGCGTGGATGAACCGGAGCCGGAACCGCTGGCCGAGGTCCACGCGTGAGCCTCCGGCGCACCGCCCTCATTGTCGTGCTGGCGCTCGCCGCCGGTGGCGTGGCCTTGCGCGGCGACGGCCAATTCTCGCCGCGCGCGACCCGCATCGGCAAGCAGCTCATCTGCACCTGCGGGTGCACGCAGGGCGCGCTGATCTGCACCACGCTCGACTGCAGCGTCAAGCTGCACATGCAGGCCGAGATCCGACAGCGCGCGCTGCTGCCCGAAGCCGATTCGCTCGTGCTGCAATCCTTCGTGCAGGAGTACGGCACCGAGGTGCTGGCCAACCCCACCCATCATGGGTTCAGCGAAGCCGCCTGGGTGATTCCCTGGGTGATCCTGGGCATTGGCTTGGTGTTGGTTCTGGTCTTCGTGCGCCGTTTCCGCGGACGCGAGCTTGCCACGAGTGCCGCCGCGCCCATCCCCGGCCCGGGCAGCGAGGCGGCCCGCATTCGCGCCGAGGTGGACGCCCAACTCGAACGCGATCTGGCCCCGCCGCCGCCCAAAACCTGACCCGGTTCCTGCCATGCCCCTCATTGCCGCCGCCTGTTTCATCCTGACCGCCGTCCTCGGGTACTGGGTGTTTACCGCGCAGCCGGAAGCCCCCGACGGCGGCCCGCGCGAAGCGCAACTCCAGGCGCTCGAGGAGCGCCGTAAGGCGGTCTACGACAATCTCAAGGACCTGCACTTCGAGCATCTGGCGGGCAAGCTCTCCGAGGCCGATTTCGTGCGCACCCGCGTCATGCTCGAACACGAGGCTGTTTCCGTCGTTGCGGCCTTGCGCGCGCATCAATCATGAAGTTCTCACTGCGCCATCTCGCCCTTGTCTTGCTGTCCCTGACCCTGGCCGCGTCGGCGCAGCGCGGGACCCCGCGCCGGTCGATAGTCGGGCAAAACGTTGTCGGTGCGGTCCTCAACCTCACCACCGGCACGCCTCTGGCCAACGCGCCCGTGCAGCTCATCCAGCTGCAAGGCGAGATGAACGCGGTGGCCCAGACCTCGACCGACGCCGGCGGTCACTATCGCTTCAGCGAAAACTCCGCCGGGCCCTTCATGGTGCAGGTGAACTACCAGGGCGTGCCCTATTTTGCCAAGGTGACCAAGGGGCAGGCGGAAACCAACATCAGCGTCTACAGCGTCAGCCACCAGCGCAGCCTGCTGCACGTGGATGCGGAGATCATGGTTCTGCAGCCGGCCCAAGGCCAGTTGGCCGTGGTGAACGAATACCGGGTGGACAATGGCCTCCAGCCCATGCGCACGCTCGCCGCGCCCGGCGGTATCTTTCGCTTCCGCGTCCCGCCGGGCGCGCACGTGGACATGGTGCGCGTGGTCGCGCCCGATGAAATGCCGCTCGCCCGCCAGGCGCTCCCCACCGCCGACCATGACGTCTATGGCGTCAACACGCCGCTCCGGCCGGGGGAAACCCGTATTCAAATCTCCTATCGCGTGCCCTATTCCGGCCTGAAGGCCGCCATCACGGAAACGCCGGTCTTTGCGCCGCGCCATTTCGAGGTCTACGTCCCGCAGCCGATGAGCTTCCAAGGGGCCGGATTCAGCCAGGTCGGCGCCGATCAAGGCTACAACGTCTATGGCATCACGGCCGGGACGGTCCCGGCCACGCTCAGCTTCCATGTCTCCGGCAGCGCGCCGCTGCCGCCTGCGGTCGCCAGTGGCGCGGCGGAGCAGCCTGATAACGGAGCCACCACCGGAGCGGCCGGTTCTTCCGCCGGCACCACTGCCACCGCGGAAGCTTCTGCTCCTCCCCCGGCCGCGGCCGTCGGCGCCGTGCCCGCGCCCACGTTTCTCGAGCGCAACAAGTGGACCGTCTTGATCCTGCTGGCGCTGGCCGCCGCCGCCGGTTTCGGCATTCTTCTGTCCCGCTCCGAGCCCGAAGCCGTGGCCGCCGCCGCGCCCTCGCCTGCTTTCGCCCCGCCGCCGGACGCGGATGCGCCCCTGCCGGCCGACGCGCTGGCGCGTCTAAAGGATGATTTGTTCCTGCTCGAGGTGCGCCGTCACACCGGCCATATTTCAGAAGCTGAATATGCCGCCGCCCGCGCCTCGCTCAACGCCCGCATGGATCAACTGGCCCAACTGGCCCGCCGCTGAAGCAGACCGGGCTCCTGGCCTTGCTATACTGAGAGGTACTCTGATGCGCCCAGTAACCTGGAAATTCAGCATCCTCATCGCGATCATGCTGGCGGCCTTGGGCTGGCTGGCGGTGACGGCCGTGCAAGGCAGCAAGGCCTACTTCGTCACCGTTACCGAGCTCGAGCGGATGTCCCCGGCCCAGGCGCACACGCGTCACCTGCGCGTCTCCGGCGATGTCGTAGCCGGCAGCATCCACAAGAACGTGCTCCAGGCGGGGGTGATGGAAACCACCTTCCAGATCACGCAAGGCGGGCACGTGCTTCCCGTCGCCTACGTGGGCACCGATCCGCTGCCGGACACGTTTGTGAACAACGCCCAGGCCGTGGCCTCCGGACGCCTGCTCCCCAACGGCACCTTCCGTGCCTCCGGCGTGCAGGCCAAATGCGCCTCCAAGTACGAGCCCAAGTATGCGCGGACCAAGGGCGGGGCGCCGCGCACGTCTGCGGGCGTGATGTAACTGGACGCGCGCTGGCCCTGCTGGCCCCCGCTGGCCAAGGGCCGCGTCCCGCTCCCGGATTGAACTGTGTGCCCTTTCTTGACTGCCAAGGCGTAAGCCGCTTCTTCGGCGATACGGTGGTGTTGCGCCGCGTCGGCTTTTCCTGCGAGCGCGGGCGGCTGATCGCGCTGTGGGGCGCCAACGGCGCCGGCAAGTCCACCTTGCTGCGCATTCTTGCCGGCGCGCTGCGCCCGAGCCAGGGCACGGTTGTCCTGAACGGGGTCGAGGTGGCCACCGCCGCTGCCCGGCGCCAGACCGGCTTTCTGGCCCATCAGAGCCTGCTGCATCCCCATCTCAGCGTGGCCGAAAACCTGCACTTCTACGCAACCCTGTTCGGTCTGTCCGATCCGGCCTCCGCCACGGCGCGCGCCCTGCAGCAGGTGCGGGGCGGGGAACTGGGCCCGCGGCGCGTGGCCGAGCTGTCGCAGGGCATGCGTCAGAAGGCGGCTCTCGCTCGCTGCCTGCTCCACCAGCCGGGCTTGCTTCTGCTCGACGAGCCCTTCGCCAGCCTCGACCTGCAAACCGTGGCTGAGCTGCGCGCCTGTCTGGCCGAGTTGCGCGACCGCGGCCTGACCATCTTGCTCACCAGCCACAACCCCGAACAGGTGGCCGGCCTCGCCGACGGCGAATTAACGCTGGCGCGCGGCCGCCTCATAGAGCCGCAGCCGGCGGCTGCCGGAGGAGCCGCGCATGGCTGAGGCGTTGCGCATCGCCGCTGCGGTGTTTACCCGCGATCTGCGCATCGAGTTGCGCACGCGCGAGGCGCTGCTCGCCATGGGGTTTTACGCCCTGCTGGTGATCGTCATCTTCAGCTTTGCCTTCAACGCCGATGCCGCCCTCACCCTGCGCGCGGGCGGCAGCCTTCTCTGGGTCGCCTTTCTCTTTGCCGCGCTGGTCGCGCTCGACCGCGCCTTCCTGCGCGAAGCGGGCGAGGACAGCCTGCTCGGGCTGCAGATCACCCCCGCTTCGCGCTCGGCGATCCTGGCCGGCAAGTTCCTCTCCAGCTTCCTTCTCATCACGGCGCTGGAGGTGATCCTGCTTCCCTTGTTCGCGGTCTTGTTCGACGCCCCCGCCGGCGCGCACTGGGGCGGGATCATCGCCACGGCGGTGCTCGGTACCTGGGCGCTGGCGGCCAACGGCACCTATTTTTCCGCCATGAGTGCCCACGCGCGCCAGCGCGGCCTGCTCTTGCCGCTGCTGCTGCTGCCCATCTCCATTCCCGCCATCCTGGCCATGGTGCAGGCCACGCAAACCTATCTGTCCGGGGCGGGCGTGGCAAACTATTGGTTACAGCTCCTGGCCGGCTACGATGTGATCTTTTCCTGCCTCGGGCTGCTCCTGGCCGACATGGTGCTGGAAATTGAGTAAAGAGCCATTGAGTAAAGAGTCGCTGTGATGTCTTCTTCCTCCGTGCTGCGGATTCGTTCCCATTGGGTGTTCGCGGCCACGCTCGCCTTGCTGCTGGTAGCGCTGTGGTGGGCGCTGAAGGGCGCGCCGACAGAGGCCACCATGGGCACCATCCAGCGTATTTTTTATTACCACGTGCCTGCCGCCCTCACCGCTTTTCTCGCCTTCATTCTGAACGCGCTGGCCAGCCTTGCCTACCTGATTCGCCGCTCGCCCAAGGCCGACGCCCTGGCGGTGTCGTTTGCCGAGGTCGGCTTGGCGTTTCTTACGATCAACCTCATCACCGGGCCCATTTGGGCGCATCCGGTGTGGGGGGTGTGGTGGGTGTGGGGCCCCCGCCTGACGCTGACCTTGGCGTTGTGGGTCATGTTTGCCAGCTACCTGATCCTGCGCCAGCTCACGCCCCCGGGCACCCTGCAGCCGCGCCTGGCGGCGGCGTTGGCGATTTTCTTTGCCGTGGATGTGCCGATTGACTACATGGCCATCCGCTGGTGGCGGACGCAGCATCCGGCGCCGGTGCTGATGGGGGGGCCGAATTCCGGTCTGGCGCCGCGCATGCTGATCGCCTTGCTGATTTCCATGGCGGCGTTTCTCGCCCTCATGGGCTGTCTGGTATGGCTGCGCTATCGGCAGGAGCTGGCGCGCAACCGTCTGGTGGCGCTGCGCCAGCGCCAGTTGCTCGAACAGGAGGCATAGATGGGAAGTCTAGTAGCAGCTTATACGGCAGCCTGGATCATCCTGATGGTCTATGTGTTCACGCTGGCCGCGCGTCAGCGCCGGCTGCGGCGGTCGCTGGAGGCGCTGGAATCCGACGCCGCCTCGGGCCGCTCGGAACACCCGGGGAGCCATGGGCGATAACTCTTCCCCGGCCGCCGGCGGCCCGGCGCTGCTCGCCGAGGCCGAAGCGATTGCGCGCGAAGCCGGCGCCATCCTGCTCGCCCACCTCGGGCGGGTGGGCATCGAGTCCAAGGGCGAGGCCGATCTGGTCACCGCCGCTGACCGCGCCAGCGAAGCCCACATCACGGGCCGCCTGCGCGCGGCGTTCCCCGGCTCGGCCATGGTGGCCGAGGAAGGCAGCCGCATCGAGGGCGGAGCCGGCAGTGACTGCTGGTATGTGGATCCGCTCGACGGCACCACGAACTTCGCCCACGGCCTGCCCTTTTTTGCGGTCTCGCTCGGTCTCGAACGCGAGGGCGTGCTGGAAGCGGGTGTCGTCTACAATCCCCCGCTCGACGAGATGTTTACCGCGCTGCGCGGGCGTGGCGCCTGGCTCAATCACCAACCCATTCATGTGGCCGCGGTGGCGGATCTGAGCCAGGCCCTGCTGGCCACCGGCTTTCCCTCGCGCAAGCGTCCGCAAAATCCGAACATCCACTTCTATCAGCATTTCTCTCTCGCCAGCCACGGCATGCGCCGCCTGGGCGCCGCCGCTCTCGATCTCTGCTACACCGCCTGCGGGCGTTTCGGCGGTTTCTGGGAGTTTGGCCTGCAGCCCTGGGATGTGGCCGCCGGCGCGCTCATCGTGGCCGAGGCCGGGGGCACGGTCACCGACATGCGGGGCGCGCCGCACCGGCTGCGCAGCCCGGAAGTGCTGGCCAGCAACGGCAGGCTGCATCCGGCCCTGCTCGCCGCCTGCGACGCGCTGTTTGCCGGGCGCACGCCGCCGTTGCCGGATCCGTCTGCCTATCTCGCCGCCCGCCCCACACCGTGACCAAGGCCCGCCCATCGGCGGCGCGCCAGCGCGCCCACGCTCTGCGCCAGAACTCGTGGCGCCAGGTGCAGGCGCTGCTGCACGCGCGCCATCCGCTCGCCCCGGACCCGCAGATCAGCCATCTCGAGGTGCCGCTGCCGCGCCTGCCGCACGCGCTTGCCGGCCTGTGCCTGGCGCATCTGTCCGATATCCACTACGGGCTGTTTCTGTCGCGCGAATCGCTGTTGCGCGTGCTCGAGCTGACGCAGGCGCAACGCCCCGATCTGATCGTGATCACCGGCGACTTTGTCACCCAGTCACCCGTCTTCATGGAACCGGTGGCGGAGATGCTCGGCTGCCTGCGCGCCCCGCTGGGGGTCTACGCCGTGCTCGGCAACCACGACTTCCGCGCCGGCGCCGCCGAGGTGACCCAGGCGCTGCGCCGCTACGGGGTGAAAGTGCTGCGCAACCAGCACCGGCTGCTGCGCCACCGCGGCACCACCTTTCAGATTGCCGGCATTGACGATTCCCGCCAGCACCCGAACCTGGCCGCCGCCCTCGGCCCCACCGCGCGCCGCTTTACCCTGTTGCTCGCGCACAATCCCATGGAGCTGGCCGCCGCTGCCCGCTGCGGGGTGGACCTGGTGCTGTCGGGCCACACCCACGGGGGGCAGATCAAGTTCGCCTTTGCCGAGCCGCTGTATCAGCGCTTTCTGCCCGCCGGCTTTCTGTCTCTCGATGGCACCCGTATGTATGTCAGCCGTGGGTTAGGGAATGTCATTCTGCCCATGCGGGTTGGTGCTCCGCCGGAGCTCGCCTTTCTCACTCTCTATCCAGCGGCCTGAATCGCCGGGGTTACTGCCCCCGTGAATGCGGGAATTTACAACCCCTGCCCATCCGTACTAATCTAACCTCCTGCACCCCCGGGAAAGTGAGCGCAACCCATGGCTTTCACCGTACCCGCGTTGACCCAGGCCCCGCCGCTGCCGGCGCCGGGGCGCAGCCCCGACACCGCCGGTTCCGAGGGGGCGCCCATCCTCCTCATCGAGGATGACCCCCATATCCGCCGCAGTATCTGCTACCAGTTCCAGCGCCAGGGTTACAAGATCACCTGCTGCGAAGACGGCGAGAGCGGCCTGGACGAAGCCCTGCGCCACCGCTACAGCGTGGTCGTGCTCGATCTCATGCTGCCCAAGCTCGACGGCCTGAGCGTGTGCCGGCAACTGCGCGAGACGCGCCGCGATCAGCCCATCATCATCATCTCCGCCCGCGGCTCCGACATGGACAAGATCACCGGTCTGGGCCTGGGCGCCGACGATTACCTGACCAAGCCGTTCAGCCCGGCCGAACTGGAGGCGCGCGTGCGCGCCCTACGCCGCCGCGCCGACGTGTTCGAAGTCGAGCCGATTCGCGCCGGGGGCATGGTGCTCGACTGCAGCCGCCATCACCTGACCGTGGGGTCCATCCTCGTGCATCTCACGCCCAAGGAGATGGCCCTGCTCAAGCTCCTCATGGGCGCCCCCGGCCGCGTCTTCACGCGCGAAAACCTCCTGGCCCAGGTCTGGGGCTCCTCCTTCGAGGGCTACAACCGCGCCGTGGACGCGCACATGTCCCGCCTCAAGACCAAGATCCTCGAACAAGCCGGCACCGCCCCCGAGTGGCTCGAGTCCATCTACGGGGTCGGCTATCGTTTCCGCGACTCCCTCTGCGAGACCGGGGCGTAATCCCATGGCGCGCGCACGCGCCGAAGCCAGCCAACGCCTCAGCTACGTCAGCCAGTATCGCGAACTGGTGTTGGGCGTGCTCTTGGCCCTGCTGCTCTCGCTGCGCGTCCTCGGCTACGCGGTGCCGCTCTCGGCCCTGGTCCTGTTTGCCCTCTGGCTCCTGCTGGCGGTCGGCTTCTTCCGCCTGGGCACGGTGCTTGAGGACGAGCGCCATCGCCACCAGGTGGCCCTCGGGTATTTCCTCGCCGAACTGCTGCTGATCACCGCCATCGCCTGGAGCCTGCACGTTCCCCTGTGGCTGGCGCTGCTGTTCCTGCTGGTTACGGTTCTGCACGCCCACGTCACGCTGGCCCGGGCTCCGGCGCGCGGCGTTACCGCCCTGGCCACGGCCGCCTTTGTGCTGCTGGTCGCCCGCGCCGGCGGGGCCGGGCCCGTGCCGCTCGCGGCCGCGCTGGCGGGCACGGCGGCACTGGTCTATGTGCTTGCCGGCGGCAACCTGTCGCGCCTGGCGCTCGTGCTGCGACGCCAGTCCGAGGCCCTGCTCGCCGCCAACGACTCCCTCAGCGCCACCACCCAGGAACTGCGCCTGCATCGGGATCATCTCGAAGAGATGGTGCGTCAGCGCACCAGCGACCTGGAGCGCGCAAGCGAGGAGCTGCGTCAGGCCAATGCCGGCCTGCGCCGCCTCAACCAGCTCAAAAGCAACTTCCTGGCCAACGTCAGCCACGAGCTGCGCACGCCGCTCACCTCGATCCGGTCTTTTTCCGAGATCCTCCTCCGCTACCCGGACGAGGACCTGGCCACCCGCACCGAGTTCCTGGGCATCATCAGCAGCGAAAGCCTGCGCCTCACCCGGCTCATTGACGAGGTCCTCGACCTGGCCAAAATCGAGGCCGGGCGCCTGCAGCTCCATCCCCGCGCTCTGGAATTGGCCGAGGTCCTACGCAGCTCGGCCGAGGTCTTCCAGTTGATGGCCGCCGAGAACGGTCTGCGCCTGGAAATCGATATCGAAGACGGTCTGCCGCCGGTGCTCGCCGATCCCGACCGTCTGCGCCAGGTGCTCACCAACCTGCTCTCGAACGCCTGTAAGTTCACCGAGCAGGGCGTGATCCGCATCGGCGCGCGCCGCGACGCCGGCGCCATGCTGGTCGAGGTCACCGATACCGGCATCGGCATTCCGCCGGGCGAAGAGGAACGCATCTTCGCCAGCTTCCACCAAGCCGGCGATGGCCTGACGGGCAAGCCCAAAGGGGCGGGCCTCGGCCTCGCCATCTGCTGCGAAATCTGCGCGCTCCACGGCGGCCGCATCTGGGCCGAGCGCCTTTCCGAGGGCGGCAGCCGCTTCTGCTTTACCCTCCCCCTCGCCCCGGCGGCCCAGCTCGCCGCCCCCGCGTAGAGGCCCTCTTTACGCCAACGCTTCCTCCCGCCGCTTCCGGCGGGCGAAGTAGAGGTAACCGGGAATGCCGGCCAGAATGATGGCCAGCCCCACGCTCGAGTAGCTGATGTTCTGCACGTAGCTGATCCCCAAGATGGCGGCCGCGGCCACGATGAACACCGCCGGTAGCACCGGGTATCCCCAGCTCGCATACGGCGCGTGCTCGCCCCGCCGCCGGAACACGAACAGCGAAATCACGGCCAGCAGGTAGAACAGCCATTCGGCGAAGATAGTCAGCGTGTACAGGGTTTGAAACGTCCCGGTGAGAGAAAAACCCATCGCGAACAGCGCCTGGATGAGCAGCGAAACGTCGGGTGTGCGGTGCTCGGGGTGCACGTGCGCCAGGCGCTTGAAAAATAACCCGTCATGGGCCACGGCAAAAGGCACGCGCGCCCCCGACAGGATCGAGCTGTTCAGCGTGGCGAAGGTCGAGATCATGATGGCCACGGCCACAATCGCGCCTCCGCGGTGGCCGAGAAACTGCGCCACCATGCTCGAGGCGACGT
>JBOGKL010000003.1:0-4025 GCA_050745525.1 Terriglobales bacterium
GCATTTCACCGTCAACCCGAAATGCGTGGGGCAAGCGCCGCAAAAGCTGGCCGCCATGGCGGGCTTCGGCGAGCGCGTGGGTTCCGAGGTGCGCGTGCTGGCCGCGGAATTGGCGGGCATGGGCAAGCAGTTTCCGCTTTCGGCGGAGAAACTCTCGCCCGTGCTGGCGCTCTTCTTTATGCCCGACCGCGCGCGCGCCATGGAGCGCTGCCGCGACCTGCTGCACTTCGGCGGCCTGGGACACACCTGCGTCATCCACGCCCAGGATGAGGCCGTGATCCGCGATTACGGCGCGCGCATGCCCGCCTACCGCGTGGTGGTGAACAGCCCGGCGCCGCAGGGCTCGATCGGCTTGACGACGAACCTGTTTCCCGCCATGACGCTCGGCTGCGGCGCCATCGGGGGCAATATCACCAGCGACAACATCGGGCCGCAGCACTTGATGAACATCAAGCGCATCGCCTGGGACCGGAGTTCCCTGCCCGCCGCCGCAGCGGTGGCCGCGGGCGCAGCAGCGGGCGGGAGCACCTGCACGTGTCAGCACGCTCAGCCTGCTGCCGCGACCGCCGCGTCGGCTGCTCCGGCTGATCTGCGCGCGACCATTGAACGCGTGCTCGCGGAGCGCGGCATTCGCGCGTTATCGAGCAACACCATTTCCGCCGCCCCACCTTCGGCCCCGCCTGCCGTACCCTCCGCCGGTCCGGCGTTTGTTCCTCCTCCGCTGCCGCCCAAACCCACTCCGGTGGCGTTCGTCTGCGAAGCCGACGTGCGCGATGCGGTGAAGCAGGGCCGGAAGATTCCGATCGGCCCTAAGACCATCGTGACCCCGGCTGCGCGCGACCTCGGCCGCGAGCGCGACGTGTTCGAGACCGCATAGGGCTCTGCTGCACCGGGCCAGCCCGTCAGGTTCGGGCCAAGGCGATACCCCACCGGCGCCGGATTGCAAACACGACGATTTTGACGAAGGGTCGGCGCTACGGACATGACAAGAGTCACGCGAGGAGGACGGTGGAAGAGGGGATCACTATGGCAGCGCGTATCTGCTCCCGGCCTGGCGCGAGGCGCCGTATTACAGCGCGCGCGAGCCGGCGGCGCGCCGTGGACTGGACCACTCGGGCGCGCCGGCGCGGCATCGTAGCGACGGACAAACTCGGATTTAATGTGAGACACGCGGTTTCACAGGCTCTGGAGCTTTTGAGCACGTGAACAGGACAACATCGGAGGGATTATGCAAAGAAATGCCGGCGCAATCTGGAAAGGCAGCCTCAAGCAAGGCAGTGGGACGGTCTCGACCGGAAGTGGAGTGCTCTCGAATCTACCGTATTCCTTTGGAACGCGTTTCGGCCACGAACGCGGCACGAATCCAGAGGAATTGATTGCTGCGGCCCACGCGGGCTGCTTCTCAATGGCGCTTTCAGCTCAGCTCGACGGCAAAGGATTCAAGTCCGAGAGCATTCATACTTCGGCTGCGCTCACGTTGGAACAGCAATCAGGCAACTGGATCATCAACGCCATCCATTTGACCGTCCGGGCGCGAGTGCCTGGGATCGACCCCAAGGTTTTTGCTGATGCTGCCCAGACCGCCGAGAGGGAGTGCCCGGTTTCGCGTGTTTTGAATGCCAAGATCACGATGGATGCGACTCTGGAATCAGAATCGCAGGCCGCCGACTGATCGCGATCGGCCCCAAGACCATCGTCACCCCGGCGCGCGACCTAGGGCGCGAGCGCGGAGTGTTCGAGACGCTATAAGGCCGCATCCAAGTCTTATATGGTGGATAAGCCACGCCCGATCTGCCCCAAGTGCCATTTGCCGGTCAAAGAAGACGAGTCCTGGATCACCCATCAAGGCAAGACCTATCATCGCCTGTGCGCGCCCGAGCCCGAAGTGGCGGGCAAAAAAGATGAGGTGTTCAGCGGCCGCCCCTTCCACAACATGTAAACAGTTGATATACGCAAAAGACTGGGCCTAATTGACGCAGGCGTGTGGAAGTGTGTACACTAGCGCCGTTTGACGGTGCTGAACCCATGCCTACGCTGACCCTGACCTTTGCCCGCTCTTGCGCCCGTCGCGCGTTACCGCTGTTCGCTGCCGCAGCGCTGGTGGCCGGCCTCTCTCTGGCCGCCCAGACGCCACGGCACACACAATATCCCTCCCTGCCCAATGAAATGCCGGCGCATTTCCAGCCGCCGACGCCGCAGCGACCCTACTCGGTCCGGGTCGTCGAGATCCCGATGCGCGACGGCATCAAGCTGAACACCGTCATCCTGATTCCCAACGGCGCGCAGAATGCGGGCATCGTGCTCGACCGCACGCCCTATAACGCCGATAGCCACATCAACTTCGCCGAGCGCAGCCCGGAAGTGAAAGCCCTGCTCGACGCCGGCTACATCTGCGTCTACCAGGACGTGCGCGGCAAGTACGGCTCGCAGGGTGACTACACCATGAACCTCTACGTGCGGGGCCCGTTGAACCACACGCCGGTCTCCGATGCCACCGACGCCTATGACACCATCGGTTGGCTGTCGAAGAACGTTCCCGAGAGCAACGGCCGCGTCGGCGTCATCGGGACCTCCTACGACGGCTTCGAGGCGCTGATGGCGCTCGTGCATCCGAACTCGGCCCTGAAGGCCGCCGTGCCGCAAAACCCCATGGTGGATGGCTGGGTCGGCGATGACTGGTTCCACTACGGCGCCTTCCGCGAGCAGATGATGCCCTACATCTATCAGCAGGACGGCACCCGCTCGGGCACCGATCCCTGGATCGAGCCCTACACCGACGACTACACCTTCTGGCTCAAGGCCGGCAACGCCGCCGTCGTCGGGCGTGAGTACAAGATGGGCCAGCTCGGCTTCTGGAACAAGATTGTCCAGCACCCCTCCTACGACGAGTTCTGGCAGGACCAGGCCGTGGACACGATTCTGGCCAAGGAACCGCTCAACGTCCCGACCATGATCGTCGCCAGCCAGTGGGACCAGGAAGACATTTACGGCGGCCTCGCCGTCTACCGCGCGCTGTACGCCATTGCCTCCAACCGCGACAACCTGTACCTGACGCTGGGCCCCTGGTATCACGGGCAGGAAGGCGGCACGGCCTCGCACTTGGGCGACATTCAATTCGGCTCGGACACGGCGGCCTACTACGTGCATCATTTCCTGCTGCCGTTTTTTGCCCAGCACCTGCAGAACGGTCCCGCCGCGAACATCGCCCACGTCAACGCCTACGTCACCGGACCCAACTACTGGGAGAAAGACTCGAACTGGCCCGCTTGCGCCGGCGATTGCACGCTCTCGACCCAGAACCTCTACCTGCAGGCCAATCACGGCCTCGCCTTCCAGCAACCGTCGGCCGATGGCTCCGGCTACGACCAGTACGTCTCTGATCCGCGCACGCCGGTGCCCTACATTCAGCGTCCGGTGCCGCCGCGCGCCGGGGGCACGGCCTGGCGCAAGTGGCTGGTGAGCGATCAGCGCTACGCCGCCGGGCGTCCTGATGTCGAGACCTACGAGACGCCGGTGCTCACGCACTCGGTGCGCATGGTCGGCCGTCCGCTGGTGCACCTGGAGGCTTCCACCAGCGGCACCGACTCGGACTGGGTGGTCAAGCTCATTGACGTCTACCCGAATGCGGCCGCCAACCCGCGCGCCGAGGTGAACATGGGCGGCTACGAGCTGTCGGTGGCCATGGATATTTTCCGCGGCCGCTACCGGACGAGCTGGTCGCATCCGACGGCGCTGACGCCGAACGTGCCGCTGCTGTACTCGTTCCATCTGCCCGCGGCCGACCACGTGTTCCTGCCCGGCCATCGCATCATGGTGCAGATCCAGTCGAGCTGGTTCCCGCTCTACGACCGCAACCCGCAGACGTTCGTGTCGAACATCTTCGACGCCAAGCCGTCGGATTACGTCTCGGCCAACCAGCGCATCTACCACACGCCGGATCACGCCACCTACCTGGCGCTGCCCATCGCGCAACCGTAGGAGCCTTGCGGCCACCGTTCACGCCGGCGGGCGATGCCGATTGGCAT
>JBOGKL010000004.1:0-5808 GCA_050745525.1 Terriglobales bacterium
GAGGTGGACTACTTCGACGACAAGGCCTATCTCACGCAGTCGGGCCAGCTCTACGCCGAAGCGGTGGCCATGGCGGTGGGCAAGACCTACACCTTCGGACCCACCTTCCGCGCCGAGAAGAGCAAGACGCGGCGGCACCTGACCGAGTTCTGGATGGTCGAGCCGGAGATGGCTTTCGCCGGCCTCGACGAGACCATGGAGCTGGCCGAGCGCCTGGTCGCCTTCGTGCTGGGCCGGGTGCTCGAACACCGGCGCCAGGAACTCAAGACGCTGGAGCGCGACGTGAGCAAGCTGGAGGCGGTGCAGCTTCCCTTCCCGCGCGTCAGCTACGACGATGCCGTCGAGCGCGTGAACGCGGCGGGCGGGGCGATGCAGTACGGCACCGACCTCGGCGGCGGCGACGAGACGCTGCTGTCGCAGCAGTTCGAGCGCCCGGTGATGGTGCACCGCTACCCAGCCTCGGTGAAGGCGTTCTACATGCAGCCGGACCCGGAGCGGCCCGAGCTGGCGCTCTGCGTGGACATGCTGGCGCCGGAAGGCTACGGCGAGATCATCGGCGGCAGCCAGAGGATTCACGACCTGGCGCTGCTGGAGCGGCGCATCGCCGAGCACAAGCTGCCGACCGAGCCCATCGAGTGGTACCTCGACCTGCGGCGCTTCGGCTCGGTGCCGCACAGCGGCTTCGGCATGGGCATCGAGCGCGTGGTGAGCTGGATCTGCGGCCTGGAACACGTGCGCGAGGCGATTCCCTTCCCGCGCACGATCTACCGCCTGCAGCCCTAGCATCCCAGAGCAGAGCTGCCTGGCCGCGCTTGGCCTTGCAGCGCCCTCGCAGACCGCTGCAAGCGGGCTGAAGTCCGCCGCAGGCCGACCGAGCCCCGCGCCAATCAAAGCCCCCCCGCCGGGGTGGGCTGCTTGACACGGTTTCGGGCAGGCGAGTATAACCAACCGTCAGTAGCACACGGAGGTGGTTATGCGACTCGCCCGGCCGTTATCACTCGCCACTTTGTTACTGGCCGGATTGCTCGTGAGCCTGCCCCTGCGGGCGCAGACCGCCAGCTCCGGCACCATCATCGGCGTCATCACCGATCCCTCGGGCGCGGCGGTACCGGGCGCGCCGGTCACCCTCCTGGACCAGGCCACGCAGCAGATGCGGGCCACCATCAGCAACGGCAGCGGACGCTACAGCTTCGTCGGCGTGGCGCCGGGCACTTACACCGTGACCGCGCAGGCCAGGGGCTTCCAGAAATCGCAGCAGGCCAACCTGGCGGTGGAGGTGGGTAAGAGCTACGCCATCAACATGAGGCTGGCGATCGGAGCGGTGACGCAAACGGTCGAGGTCCACGAGACCGGCACGGCGCAATTGCAGACCATGGACAGCACCGTGGGCTCGACCATCAGCGGCCAGACGCTGCTGCAGTTGCCGACGCAGCAGCGCTCGGCCACGAGCCTGCTGCTGTATCAGCCCGCCTCGATGCCGCAGCAGTCGCTGAGCCAGGCTCGACCCGCGGCGGCGAGGTCGCCGGCGCCTCCAGCGATCAGAATACGATCACCCTCGACGGCGGCAACGACACCAACACCACCTCGGCCAACACCGACTACTACACCGGCTTCAGCGGCACGCCCGAGGGCGCCATCCCCACCCCGGTGGAGAGCCTGCAGGAGTTCAAGGTCGCCACCAACAACCCCAACGCCAGCTTCAGCGGCGCCGACGGCAGCGACGTCATGCTCGTGACCAAGCGCGGCACCGATGCCTATCATGGCTCCGCCTATTGGTATCTGCAGAACGACACCCTCGACGCCAACGGCTGGAGTCTCAACCGTTTGCACGAGGCCCGCCCCATCACGCAGGACAACCGCGTGGGCGGCGCCTTGGGGGGCAAAATCCCGTGGCTGGGTAAGAAAGCCGCGACGTACTTTTACGTGAACTGGGAAGGGCGCTGGAACTCGAACAATCAGCTCGTCAGCCGCCTCGTGCCCACCGCGACCATGCGCCAGGGCATCCTGCAGTTCCGGGATGCGGCGGGCAACGTGGATCCGTACAACTTGCAAACCGCCCAACTCTGCGGCTCTACCGGAACCGGCGCCTGCGATCCCAGGGCGTTGGGCCTGAATCCGCTGGTGAACCAGATCTGGAGCAAGTACGAGCCGCTGGGCAACGACTCCAGCCTGGGCGACGGGCTCAACACCACCGGCTTCACCGCCGCGGCCAACTTCCCCACCGACGACCAGTTCGTCACGGTGCGGCTCGACCACTCTTTCGGGCCCAACTGGCAGCTCATGGGCAGCTATCGCTACTTCAGCGAGGCAGCGGCCTCGGTGCGCCAGATTGACATCGGCGGCATCCTCCCCGGCGACACGCTCGGTAAGCCGGTCTCGGTGTCGAGCATACCGCGCGAGCCGCGCTACCTCGTGACGGGCTTGACCGGACAGATCACTCCCAACCTCACCAACCAGTTGCACTTCGACTACCTGCGCGACTGGTGGGACTGGTCGGATGCGGGCGCGCCCATCCAACTGCCCGGCGCTACCGCCGGAGCCCTGGAAATTGGCGGCGAGACGGCCAATGCCTTCATCCCCCTGAACATCGATACCCAGGACATGCGCATGCGCGCCTGGCTCGATCACAACATCACCTTCAGCGACGACGTTTCCTGGCTCAAGGGCAGCCACCTCATCCAGTTCGGCGGTTCCATGAGCCGCGATCATGTCTGGTTCGACCGCAACGATGGCCAGACGGGTTCGTCCACCTACCCGGTCTACCAGCTCACCGCCAACGCCGGCATCAACATTCCGGCCACCGACCGCCCGCCGGCGTGCACGGCCGCGTTGACCGCGAATTGTTTGCCCTCGAGCCAAAACTCGAACTGGGCCACCGATTACGCCTCGGTGCTGGGCATGGTGGATGTAGGCACGGTGCTGGGCACGCGCAACGGCCAGTTCCAGCCCAACCCCATCGGCACCTATCTGTACGATGACGACACCTACGACGACTTCAGCCTCTACCTGAACGACTCCTGGCACCTGCTGTCGAGCCTGACGCTGAACTACGGCTTGAACTGGTCGGTGGAAATGCCGCCGGTCGATTCCCAGGGCACGCAGGCACTGGCCGTGGACGCGGCCAACAACCAGATCGTGATCCCCACCGCGTACCTGCAACAGCGGGAAGCGGCGGCGAGCCAGGGCAACATTTACAATCCGGTGCTCGGCTTTGAACCCATCGCCGACACCGGGCTGAAATATCCCTGGAACCCCGACTACAAGGACCTCGCCCCGCGCCTGGCGGTGGCCTGGAATCCGGACCTCAGCAGCGGACTGCTGGCCTCGCTGTTTGGCCACAACCGCACCGTGCTGCGCGGCGGGTGGGCACGACTGTACACGCGGCTGATCGGCGAGCAGAAGGTCATCAATGGCTTGCAGGGCCTGGGCTTCGGCCAGACCTTGACCTGCATTGGTCCGACCATGACGGGCGGCTGCGCGGGCGAGCAGGGTGCGAATCCCAGCGATGCCTTCCGCATCGGCACGGATGGCTCGAGCGTGTCCATTCCGGCGCTGAGTTCCGCCCCGGCGCCGCTGATCCCCGGCACCGTCCCCGGCTCCAACTCCTCGTTTGCGCCCACCACCTATCAGATGGATCCGACCTATAAGCCGGGACCCAGCGATGAAATTGATCTCACCTTGCAGCGCTCCTTCGGCAACAACCTGCTGTTCGAGCTCGGTTATATCCGGCGTACCGCAAGTGATCTGTACATGCCGGTGCAGTTGAACCAGGTGCCCTACATGATGCCCGAAGGCGGCCAGAGCTTCGCCCAGGCCTGGGACCAGCTCGCCAGCGAGCAGGCCAGCGGCGCCGCCCTCACGCCCCAGCCCTGGTTCGAGACGGCGCTGGCAGGCAGCAAATACTGTAAGTCGGGGGCGAGCTGCACGGCCGGCATGATGGCCCAGCTCGGCTCCGATGTCGCCACCCAGAAGGTCTTCTCTCTCTGGACCGCGATTCAGCCTTCCTTCACCATGGGCCCGGTCACCGACGCCAATGCCCAAGTCCAGAGCCTGTTTTTCTGGTCCAATCAGGGCCGCTCCGACTACAACGCGGGCTTCGCCGCGCTGCACGTCCGCAACGACCACGGTCTCACTCTGGACGCCAATCTCACCTGGTCGCACGCCCTCGGCAATTCCGTTCTCGACCAGGACGACGACGATGCCACCTCGAACTCCTTCGACACCAACTACGATTACGGCACCCTTCCCTACGACCGCACCTGGGTGCTGAACGTGCTGGGCAGCTACAATTTGCCGTTTGGTCACGGCAGCGGCTTTGCCGAGAAGCTGGTGCGCAACTGGATCGCCTCGCCGATCCTGACCATGTACACTGGCTTGCCCATCAACGTCGCCGATGGGAGCCGCCAGGAATGGGGTCAGACCAGCGCCGAAGGCGCCGACGCCATCCTGACGACGGGCGAAAATTTTGGCAGCAGCATCCATGGCGGGTCCGCCGGCAGCGGTACGGTCGGCACCACCGCCAATCCCGCCAAGGGGGGCACCGGGCTGAGCCTGTTCGCGAATCCCGCGGCGGCGTTTGCCGACTTCCGGCCGGTGGAGCTGGGTGTAGACACAACCAGCATTGGCGGCCAGGTGCGTGGCCTGCCCGGCTGGAACGTGGATTTCGCCCTGGCGCGCAAGCTGGCCGTGACCGAGCGCTTCAGCGCGACCGTGAACATTCAGGCCTTCAATCTCTTCAATCACGTCATGTTCAATGACCCCAGCCTGAGCCTGCAAAGCCCGCAAAGCTTTGGCGTGATCACGAGCCAGATGAACAATCCCCGGGCGCTGGAGCTCGGGCTGCACCTCGACTTTTAAACCGTGGCCGCCCCTGCCCCTGCTGGGACTGGCGACGGCGCGCGGTGGCCGCTTGCGTAACCTATTGGTTACATATATAGTCATGGCATGCAGCGGCGGGAACAGGTATTTCGGGCAGTGGCGGACCCCACGCGGCGGGAGATCCTGCGACTGTTGCGCGGCGAGGAGCGGACGGTGGGGGCGATCACGGCCGAGTTCCGGACCAGCCGTCCGGCGATCTCGCGCCATCTGCGCAAGCTGCGCGCGGCGGGGTTGGTGCGCTGCGAGCGGCGCGGCGCGGAACGGGTGTGCCGGCTGAATCCGGAGCCGCTGCTGGCGATTGAGGAGTGGCTGAGCGAGTACCGGAGTTTCTGGCAGGTGAGTTTGCGGGCCCTGAAGCGGTACGCGGAAGAAAAAGAGCGGTGTGCGGAGAAAAAGCCATGAACATCGTGGAAGAGATTGTGATTCATGCGCCCGCGCAGCGGGTGTTCGACGCCCTGGCGGATGCGGACCAACGGCGGCAGTGGTGGGGCGGCGAGCGCTTCAAGCTGGTAAGCGTCTCCAGCGATTTGCGCGTGGGCGGGCGCTGGAGCATGCGCTTTGAAGCGTACGGGCGCAATTCGGGGATGGAGGGCGAATACCGGGTGATCGAGCCGCCGCGGGTGCTGGAGTTCACCTGGCATCCGGACTGGTATGAGAATGCCAGCATTTCGCTGGTGCGGTTCGAACTGGAGGAGCGCGAAGGGGCGACGCATGTGCGTCTGACGCATTCGGACCTGGTGACGGAGGCCGATCGCACCAACCACCGCGGGTGGGGGGACATCCTGGCGTGGTTGCGCGGGTATGTGCAGGGGCACATTGATCGGCGCGGGGCCCCGCGTGGCTGAGCCGCGCGACCCGCTTACGCTCGGCCAGGCTGGGGGCCCCGGAGCCCGAGCCCGGCCGAGGCCGCGCCATTTGCACGCCCGTGGG
>JBOGKL010000005.1:0-2283 GCA_050745525.1 Terriglobales bacterium
CCCGGCCCGGCTTTTGAAAGTCCGGCTCGCCGATGTGATGGCGCTCTTCCTTGTGCAGCACCGCACGCCGGACGAGCGTCGCCAGCTCCTCCTCGTCTCCCGCCGCCAGCGCCGGGCGCAGGTCCCACTCGTGCAGCGAGAACAGGCACGTGCGCAGTTGCCCGTCGGCGGTCATGCGGATGCGGCTGCACTGGTTGCAGAACGGCGATGACACCGGCGCGATGATGCCGATCTCTCCCGGTGCTCCGTCGGCAAAGCGGAACCGGCGCGCCGTTTCGCTCCAGCGCTGCGGCAGCGGCGACAGTGGAAACGCGCGCTCCAGCCGCTCGCGCAGCTCCGGCAGCGGCACCACCCGCTCCGGACTCCACAACTGCCCCTGCTCCAGCGGCATGAACTCGATGAAGCGCAGCGCCACTTCGTGCTCGCGGGCAAAGGCGGCAAAGGCCTCGATCTCTTCGTCGTTGACGCCCCGCACCAGCACCACGTTCACCTTCACCGGCGCTAGGCCCGCCTCGCGCGCCGCCCCGATCGCGTCTAGCACGTGGCCGAGCCCGCCCGGCACGCGCGTGATGCGCGCCGCCTTGTCCGGCTGGAGGCTGTCGAGGCTGACCGTCACGCGCCGCAGCCCCGCCGCCTTCAGCGCCGCCGCCAGCGGCGCCAGCAGATGGCCGTTGGTGGTGAGAGCGATATCCAGCCCCGCCAGGCCCGCCACGTAGCCGACGAAGTCCACCAGCCCCGGACGCAGCAACGGCTCTCCGCCCGTCAGCCGCAGCTTGCGGATGCCGAGCGAGGCGAACACGCGCGCCGCCAGCTCCAGTTGCTCCCAGGGCAGATCGGCACTCGTGGGTTGCGTTGGGTCGCCGTAGCGGCAGTAGATGCAGCGGTAGTTGCAGCGCTCGGTAACCGAAAGGCGCAGATCGGTGATGGCCCGCCCGCAACTGTCGTACAGCCCGCCGCGCGCCCGCTGATAGTCGGCCGGCGTGTTCAGGTTGTCGAAGGCATCGGGCCCGAAGCGCGAGAGCTCATCGGGCGATAACTGCTGCTGCGCTGCCGATGCGAGTGCCTCGCCCAGCGAGGGCACATCGCCCGAGGTCGCCGCCGCCGCTTCCAGCCCGGGCACGAGCGACTGCGTATACACCGCGCACAGCGGCTGGTTCTCCGGCCACGTCCAGCCCTCACAGTCTTCCCCGCGCTCAGCCAGGTACTGCAGCAGCGCAGCCGGCAGATGCGGCAGATCGCACGCCGCGACCAGCACCCGAGGCGCCCATCGCAGCGCCGCCAGCACCCCGCCCAGCGGCCCGCGATCGTTCACCACGTCGTAGAGCCGCTCGACGCCGGTAATCTCCGGCAGCGCCACCCGCGCCGGCGCCACCACGGCGATCTTCTCCGCCCCGGCCTGGCGCGCCAGCGCCACCATGTGCGCCAGCAGCGGCTTGCCCTTCCAGTCGAGCCACGCCTTGGGACGGCCCATGCGGCGGCTGGCGCCGCCGGCCAGAATGGCAACCGGAATCATGGAATCACCACCTCAACCATCGTCCCTTCCGCGAGCGCCGTCACCCCTGGCGGCACGTGCAGGAACGCATCCGCCGCCGCCGCCGCCGCCACGTCGGCCGAGCCGTGATAGGCGATCGCCCGCACCTCCGCGGCAAGGCCACACCCGGCCAGCCGCACCGGGCGGAAAGCATCGAGCGCCAGCGACGGGCCGCTATAGTCGAAGCCCAGCCGCGCCGACAGCGTGGCCGGCGTCAGCGCGGCCTCCGCGCGCCCCGCCAATACCTCCAGCGCCGGCCGCACCAGCAGCGCGCACGCCAGCAGCGCGCCCACGGGATTGCCCGGCAAGCCGAAGTACAGCCGCCCCTCGCGCTCGCCGAACAGCACCGGACGCCCGGGGCGCACGCGCACGGCGTCAAAGTCGAGCGCGACGCCGCGCCGCGCCAACAGCGGCGCGATCAGATCGGCTGCGCCCACCGACGCCCCGCCGCTGAACACCACCGCATCCACGCCCGCCGCCAGAGCATCGTCGAGCGCTGCATCCAGCTTGGAGGCGACGTCAGGCAGAAGCTGCTCCCGCACGACCTCGGCGCCGTAGCGGCGGCACTGGGCGGCGAGCATGGGGCCGTTCGAGTTGCGGATCTGCGCCGCCTGTGGCCGTGCCGCCGCCACCACCAGTTCGTCGCCGGTCGCCAGGATCGCCACCCGCGGCGGACGGAACACCTCCGGGTCGGTGCAGCCCGCCGCCGCCAGCGCCGCCCGCATCGCCGGCGTCAGCCGCCGCCCGGCAGC
>JBOGKL010000006.1:0-6374 GCA_050745525.1 Terriglobales bacterium
GGCCTGTCCGGGGCTGGAGGACATTGCCATCGTGGCGCGCCGCCCGGAGGCGGCCGCCGCCTGCGCCGCCGATTGCCGCCGCTTGTGGCAACTGCCGGTGCGGCCGGGCCAGCGCGCGGAGCTGCGCGAGGCCGACATCGTAGTCACGGCGACGACCGCCTCCTCGCCCATTCTGTTTGCCGAGGAGGTGCGGCCCGGCGCGCTGAGTGTGCAAATTGCCGGCCACGAGTGCAGCTTCGCGCTGGTGGCCGGCTGCGACAAAATCGTGTGCGACGACTGGGAAACGGTGAAACACCGCGGCCTGCCCACGCCGGCGCGCATGCATGCGGAGGGGCTTCTGGCCGATGAACGCATCCACGCCAACCTCGCCCAACTGCTCACGGGCGCCCGGCCCGGGCGTGAGCGCGAGGACGAGCGCATTCATTTCTCGCATATCGGGCTGGGGTTGGACGATGTGGCCGTGGCCGCCATCCTCTATCAGACCGCGCTCGCGCGCGGGGTCGGACAACGGCTGGAGCTGTGGCCAGCACCCCTATGGGCGTAGCGGCGCGTTCTGAGGCGCCGCTACGCTATCGCACGATCGGGAACTTTTTGGTGCCCCACAGCGCCGCGGCCGAGGCGTGGTACTGGCAGCACCTGCACCGGCAGCAGCACCTGCCCCGGCGCAGTTGGCTGGCGCGCTGGCAACCCGGCGCCGGGCAGGCGGTGCCCTGGGCCGCCCAGGAGCAGGCGCGGCTGAGCGAGCTGCTCGGCGGTGCGGTGCAGTGCATCTGGCGTCCGGCGGCGCCGGGCATCTCGCGGGCGACGCTCGCCTGGCTGGTGGAAGACCACCGCTTGCGCGCCGTGGCGCGCACGGCACGCGGCCCACACTGCTCGTTTCTAGAGCGCGAATGGGACGCCTTGCGGCACCTGGAGCAGGTGCCCGGCCTCGCCGCCAGCACGCCCGGTCTGCTGTGGGCTGAGAGAGAGGCGGGAGCGGGGGAAGAGCAGCGGCGTCTGCTGCTGCTCGAGAGCGCCTGTGAGGGCGAGGCAGTCGCGCCGTGGCGGGCAGAGGCGCCCTCCCATGCGGCCGCGTCGTGGTTGGCGGGATTTCAGTTCTCGGCCGCAGCGCGCGCGCCGTATTCGCCGATCGCCCTGTTGGCCGCCCTCGCCGCGCAACCGCGCGCCGCCGCGTTCCCGGGGACGCCGGTGGCGCTCACCGCGTTCGCCCGCGAGCGTCTGCGCGTGCGCGCCCTCAGCGCGCCGGCGGCGCCGCGGGTTCCGGCCCATGGCGACTACTGGTGGGGCAACGTGCTGCTCGGCGGCGCGGGAGAAATTTCGGTCGTGGATTGGAGCGAATTCCGCCTGGATATGCACCCGTATCATGACCCCGGCTTTTACCTGCTGACCTGGGGCCGGGACTGGGCGCAACGGCGGCGACGTCTGCCCCCGGCTACATGGTTGCGCCTGGCGTTTGTTCCCGGCTCGCGGTTTCTCATGCTCGCGGCGCGGTGGTTTGACGCGTATCGCGCCGCGCTGGCGCGCGCGGCCTGGAGCCGCGGCCTGGAGCCCGACTTCAACGCCCTGCTCCGGTATCTGCCCGTGGTCATGGCCCATTACGCCTGCCACGGTCAGCAGGCGGCTGCCTGGACGGCGGCGTGCAACACCTGGGCCGCAAGCGACGGGCTGGTGTTCTAGAGCTAGTCGGCGGCGAGGGTGGCGTCGCCGCCGGGCAGCGCCGCCCATTTTTCCAGCAGCGTCAAGATGGCGGCGAAGTCGCGCTCGCCCAAGCCTTCTTCCTCGGCCACGGCGTAGACCTCTTCCACCGTCTCGAGCGCTGGCAACTTCACGCGCAGATCCCGCGCCTGGTCGAGCATCAGGTGGATGTCCTTCAACATGAGCCGCAGCGGAAAATTTGCCGTGAAGTCGCGCGCCGCCACAGCCGGCGATTTATAGTCGCTCACGCCCGAGCGCAGCATGGTGGCGCCCATGACGGCCAGCATCTGCTCGACCGGAACCCCGGATTTTTCCGCCAGCACCAGACCCTCGCTCATGCCCTGGTAAATGAGGGCGATGTTCAAGTTCATGGCCAGCTTCGTGGCCAACCCCATGCCGTTGTCGCCCATGTGGAACACGCGCCGTCCCATGGTCTCAAACAGCGGTGACAACTGCTGCACGGCGGATTCTTCGCCGCCCACGATGAAAATCAGCTCTCCCGCCTCGGCGCCAGTTCTCGATCCCGTGACTGGACAATCCACCCAGCTTGCGCCGCGATCCATCCACTGCGCCGCCATCTCGCGGCTGGCGCGGGGTGAGATCGTGCTGGAATCGGCCACTATCAGCCCCGGGCGCGCCGCCGGGAGCATCTGCGCCGCCACGGTTTCCACGGCTGCCGTGTCGCTCAGGCACATCCAGATCACTTCGGCCTGGCGCGCGCCTTCCAGTGGTGAGGCTACGGGGGTGCAGCCGGGGATGTCGGCCTTTTCCGGCGTTCGGTTCCACACCTGTACCGTGTGGCCGCCGCGGGCCAGGTTTGCGGCCATGGGTGCTCCCATGATGCCGGTGCCGAGAAAAGTGATTTTCATGTCCTATGGGTATCCCTAATTCCAACGGTATCATCCGCCGTGGCGGCTCGTGGAGCTAAATTCCAGAGCCGCCGCGGCCTTGGCCCGCAGCCTGATATTCTAGGCTCCACGCTATGCTCGCCTGGATCGGCGCCCACATCGTCGCCCTGATCTCCTACTTTGGCTACGGCGCCGTTTTCTTTTTAATGACGCTGGAATCGGCCTGCATCCCGGTTCCCTCCGAGCTCATTCTGACGTTTTCCGGGTTTTTGGTCTCCACCGGACGCTTTCAACTCGTTTGGGTGGCCTTCGCCGGTGCGCTCGGAAACACGTTCGGGTCGCTGATCGCCTACGCCATCGGCTATTACGGCGGCCGCCGGCTCGCCGACCGCTATGGCCGCTGGCTGCTGGTCGCCCCTGGGGACCTTGATCGCGCCGAGCATTGGTTTCGCCGCCGTGGCGACCTCACGATCCTGGTCTGCCGCATGCTGCCGCTGGTGCGGACGTTTATAGCGCTTCCCGCCGGTGTGGCGCGCATGCGGCTGTTGCGCTTTAGCGTCTACACGTTCCTGGGCTCGCTACCGTGGTGCTATCTGCTGGCCTATGCCGGCTACCAGCTTGGAAATAACTGGACGATGATCGAACCCTATTTCCGGCGATTCGATGTGGTGTGGGCGCCGCTGATCCTCATCGCTTTGGGGCTGGCAATTTGGCACCACGTTGGCAAATTTAGGGCAAAACTCCGGTCAGATCGTATAAAAGTGTCATAAAGTTAACAATGACTGTGAAGTCAGTTTTTGTCGGAGACGTTTGCACTAAAAACATTGGCATATGCTGCCCATAGAGATTGGCATGCCACGTGCTTAGCTATTGGGCGAGATGCGTGGTTCCGAATTGCCGGTGTCACGCACAAAAAAGGGGAGTTGGCTTTTCCGGGGGGAAGCGAGCCAGCTCCCATTTTTGTGTCTAAACCACGTTTAAAGCCAATCTAGCCAACCTGCTGCGCCGGGGCAGCTCTCTAAAGCATCCAACTGGCCATGGTGCACTTGGGGAGCTTTCGTGTGTTGGCGGTGGCGGGTTTGGCCACGGTACTGGCGAGCGGGGCGGGGGCGCAGATGCGCGCCAACCCAGGGTCAGGGGCGGAGATAGCGGCGGCCATGACGCAAGCGGTGGCGTCGCTGCAGTCTTCCGTAGGCGCGTTGGACCTGACGGATGCGCGGCTAGGCCGGCAGGAAAAGCAGGCGGTCACCGATGGGAAGGCCTCGCTGCTGCAAAACTTGAGCCAAGCCATGCCGCGGCTGCTGGCCGCCTTTGCCGATGCGCCGGGAAACCTGGGTGCGGCCTTTCGCCTGTACCGGGATAGCGAGGCGGTGCTGGCGGTCGCCCAGCGCAGCGCCAGCCTGTTGGCGGCGGGCAAGGGCGCAACGGGCGGCGCGGCACTGGGCACGAGCACGGCGCGCCTGGAAGACAGTCTGAATGAGCTGGGGAATTGGATTGAGACACAGGGCAGCGCCGATTTCACCACTCGCAGTGCCGTGACGGCCAGCGCAGCGAGCGGCCCGGAGAAGCCGCCGCCGCCGCAGACGCTCGTGATCAACGACGCCAACACCACGGCCAAACCGGCTGCGGCAAAAAAGAAATCCAACAAGAATCCGCATCCGTAGAGTTGCTGGTATTTCCGGCGCCGGACGCCCCTTGCTTTACAATCAGACGAGGGAAATGCCGGCACCCGTCAAGACCATTTGGATCCTGAAACCGCGCGGATTTTGCGCCGGCGTGGTGCGGGCCGTGGAAGCGGTGGAATCGGCCCTGGCCAAGTTCGGCCCGCCGATCTACGTCTTAAAGGAGATCGTGCATAACCGGACCGTGATCGCCAGCCTGGAAGCGCGGGGCGCGGTTTTTGTGCCCGATCTGGAGTCGGTTCCCGCGGGCGCGCGCACGTTTTTCAGCGCGCACGGGGTATCGCCGGCGATGTGGGAGCTGGCGCGGGCGCGCGGCCTGCAGGTCATTGACGCCACCTGTCCGCTGGTCAACAAGGTACACTCGGAGGCGCAGGAATACATCCGCCGCGGCTACAGCGTCGTGATCATCGGCCATCGCCATCACGACGAAATCATCGGATTGCTGGGGGAAGTGCCGGAGGGCACACCGGTGGTGGAAAATCTGGAGCAGGTGGATGCGGTGGAGGTGCCCGACCCGGGCCGCGTCGCCTACCTGACGCAGACCACGCTCAGCCTGGATGAGACGCGCGGCATTATCGAGCGTCTGCGCGCCCGCTTCCCGCAGATTATCTCGCCCAAGGCGCAGGACATCTGCTACGCGACGCAAAACCGCCAGACGGCGCTGCAGCGCATCGCTCCGCACGTGGACCTGGTGTTGGTGGTGGGATCGGAGAACAGCTCCAATTCGCTGCGCCTGGTGGAAGTGGCGGTCAATGCCGGCACGCCGGCGCGGCGCATTGACGACGCCGAAGCCATCGCGCCGGCGTGGCTGGAGGGCGTGGCGAGCGTGGGTCTGACGGCGGGCGCTTCCGCGCCGGAATCGCTGGTGCAGCAGGTGGTGAGCGCGCTGCGCGAGCGGTTTGGTTTTACCCGCGTGGAGGAGGCGGAGGGCATTGATGAGCACGTGCGTTTCATTCTCCCGGAGGCGGTGCTTGCCGGCTAATCCAACTGAAAGCGGAGGCGTCCATGTCCACCCACGAAGCTGATCTTGCGCTGCATAACCTGGCCACGCAGCTCCGGCTCGACTCGATTGAGGCCACCACGGCGGCCGGCAGCGGACACCCGACCAGCTCGATGTCGGCGGCGGACCTGCTGGCGGTGTTGTTTTTCGAGGTGATGCGTCTCGATCCGGCGCACCCGGAGGATGCCGCCAACGACAAGTTCGTGCTCTCGAAGGGGCATGCGGCGCCGGTGCTGTACTCGGTCTGGGCCGAACTGGGTCTGTATCCGCGCGAGCACCTGCAGACGCTGCGCCAATTGGACTCGGACCTGGAGGGGCATCCCACGCCGCGGCTGCCGTTTGTGGCCGTGCCGACCGGATCCCTGGGTCAAGGTCTGCCGGTGGGGCTGGGGATGGCGCTGCAGGCGAGGCTGGCGGGCGCCGGCTACCGCACTTACGTCCTCATGGGGGACGGGGAAACCGCGGAAGGTTCGGTATGGGAAGCGGCCAAGGTGGCCAGCTTTTATCACGTGGACAACCTGTGCGCCATCGTGGACGTGAATCGTCTGGGCCAGAGCCAGCCTACGATGCTGCAGCACGACATGGAGGTGTATCGCCGGCGCTGGGATGCCTTCGGGTGGAACGCCATCGTGTTGGACGGCCACGATATTCCGCAAATCCGGGCCGGGTTTGCCGCTGCGGCGCAGTGCGTCGGCAAACCGACGGTGCTGCTGGCGCGCACGCTCAAGGGCAAGGGCGTGGATTTTGTGGAGGACAAAAACGGCTGGCACGGCAAGGCGCTGAAGGCGGGCGAGGAAGCGAATGCCGCCCTGGCTGAGCTGCGCGCGGCCTTCCGCCCCACGCCCAACGGCTATAAGCCGTGGCCGAAGAAACCGGCGGCGGCACCGGGGCTGAAGGCGCCGGAAGGCGCGCTGCCCCAGCCCAACTACAAAGTGGGCCAGCAGGTGGCGACGCGGGAGGCCTTTGGGCAGGCGCTGGCGGCGCTGGGACAGCGCGATGCGCGGCTGGTGGCGATTGATGGAGACGTGGAAAATTCCACGTTTACGCAGGATTTTCAAAAGCTGCAACCGGAGCGCTTTTTCGAGGGATACATCGCCGAGCAGAACATGACCGGCATGGCGATGGGGTTCGCCACCACCGGGCGCATAC
>JBOGKL010000007.1:0-2794 GCA_050745525.1 Terriglobales bacterium
GCGTAGCCGCGCGGAGTCCCGCCCCCATCAATGCCCGGCCCGCCTAGAACTGACAACGGATCTTGAAATGTCTGCTACCGCAGCGACGCCATCACCGCCGGCGGCGCCTCCTGGCGCACCGGCGCCACGTCCAGCGCCAGCACCTGCCCCGGCTGGGCGCTTTGCATGCCCAGTTGCGCCTGCGCCATGCCGTAGATGCGCCCCGGCCCTTCCAGCGCCGCCGCCTGCAACTGCAGCCCGCGGTTCCACTGCTCCAGTTGCGTCTGCTGCTGCCGCGCCGCGCCCAACTGGAAGCCCATCCGCACCGTGGCGAAGCGCATCGAGGCGTAGCCGAACCCGGCCAGGAACAGCAGCACCACGGCCAGCAGCGTCACCCGCTGCTCGCGCCGCCGCCGCGGGTCCACCGTCCGGACCAGCCGCGAGTTGTCAATCTGTTGCCGGAAGTAAATTTCCATGGCCCACTCCTAGTTTTTCGACCGCCCGCAGCCGCGCGCTCCGCGCCCGCGGATTGCGCGCGACCTCCTGCTCTCCCGGCCGCACCGCGTGCGGCGTCAGCAACCGGTACCAACCCGCTCCCGCCCCCGCGCGGAAGCTCCGCTTCACCGGACGATCCTCCAGCGAATGAAACGCAATCAGGACGGCACGCCCGCCGGGCACGAGCCACTCCGGCAGCACCGCCAGCAATCGGGCAAGAGAGGTTAACTCCTGGTTCACGTAGATGCGCAGCGCCTGAAACGTCCGCGTCGCCGGGTGCAGCCCGGGCCGCGATTTCATCGGCCGGGCCGCGGCCGCCACCAGCTCCGCCAGTTGACGTGTGCTGTGCAGCGGCCGCGCCCGGACAATGGCTCTGGCAATTCTCCGCGACCTCCTCTCTTCTCCGAATTGGAAAATCAGATCGGCCAGCGTGCGCTCGTCGAACTGATTCACCACCTGCTCCGCCGTCACCTCCTGGCGCGGATCCATCCGCATGTCCAGCGGCCCTTCGGCGGCAAAACTGAATCCCCGTTCCGCCTCGCCCAACTGCATCGAGCTCATGCCCAAATCGGCGATCACCCCGTCCACCTGCTCGACACCCTGGCTTCGCAACGTCTCCCGCGCCTCGGCAAAATCCCCCTGCCAGGCGTGAAATTCGACTCCACTGCCGGCCAGCGCGGCCTGCGCCATCGCCACCGCCTGAGGGTCCTTGTCGCAGCCGTAGATCCGCCCCGTCCCGATGGCTTGGGCCATGCGCAGGCTGTGACCTCCGGCTCCCAACGTGCAGTCCACGTACACTCCTTCGCGCCGCGGCGCCAAATACTCGATCACTTCTTCGGCCATGACCGCAACGTGCCTCGTCTCGGCCATGACCGCTTAAATCCCCAGGTCGGCCAGCGTCTGCTTGTCCTCATCGGTGAACGCCTTGGCCTTCATCTCCGTCAGCAAGCGCTCTTCGTTCCAGAGTTCGAGGTAATGCAGGTAGCCGAGCACGGCCACGTCGCCGTGCATATCGGCCGCCTCGCGCAGCACCGGAGGAATGAGCAGCCGGCCCTGCGCGTCCATCTCGACCACTTGTCCGTAGTAATTGGTCCGGCTCAGCAGTTTCTGCTTCGTCGGGTGCATCGAGGGCAGCGCCGCCAGCTTCTGCTCGATCGCCTCCCACACCGGCATCGGGTACACGCGCGCTTGCATCCCGTCGAAGCTGGTGATGTAAAAACGGTGCTCGGCATTGGTTTCCTCCAACTGCGCGCGGTATTCGGTGGGCAGCTTGAGCCGCCCCTTCTCGTCCACCCGCGCTGGATAATTGCCTCGCAGCATAGCTGTGCCAACCACAATCTACCACTTCTACCCACTTCTGCCCACATATTAGTGCTAGAAATTCCACCGAGCGTCAGGAAAAACGCCCGTACCGGCTGAGTTACGCGAAGAAATAGCGAATGTGGCCCTCGGCCGCCCGGGCGACGGCTACACGGCCCATCACGGCCCGGGCTCCGCTGCCCGAGGCACGCAGAGCATCGCCTAGCCCTTGGGCTAGCGCCAAGCAAATTGCGCAAACGGTGGCTGAATCGAGTGGCGGATGACCCGCAACCCCAAGTGTGCCGTCGGCGCCAAAATAGCGTTTAGTCATAGGTCAAGGCGGCAATGGCATCCTAACCGGCCGCGCGAAAGGCAGGATTGATCGCGCCTAACCAGCTGGAGATCAGCACAATCAGGGCCGCGTACAGTGCCCGCTGCCAGGTCATTTGCATGCTCAGGGTTGGATAGTTATAGAGGATTCGCCACAGCCCGCTGGCAATCGCGATACCGGTGACGACACCCAGAACCGCCAGCAGTTCACTTTCGCGCAGAATCAATCTCACGACATAGCTGCGCAAGGCTCTCAATGCCTTCAGGATGCCAATTTCGCGCGTGCGCTCCAGGACCCCTGTGTAGAGTGACAGGAAAATTGTCAGGAAGCCAATCGCCATAGCGGTGCCGATCATGACCCCCTGAAAGAAATCGATGGCAGGAGAGATGGATCTGGCCGTAAGCAACGGCAGGTATTTTGCGGTGAATCCACTTTGACATCGGGTGCGAGCCTGCGCAGGCGGCTATGGGTATCCCCGGTGTGACTCTAATGTAGAACATGGCGGCGCGATTCGGCGAGCCCGCCAGGGTGTCGGGCGTGTGGAACGGAATGAAAACCCGCGAGCCCATACCGTGCTCGAAAATTCTCACCAGCATAAAGGAGTGTCCGAGCAACTGCACCTGCTGGCCGATGCGGTAATGGCTGGCCGCGGCTTGTTTATCGTCGACGATCGTCTGGAAGCTGTTGGGC
>JBOGKL010000008.1:0-13025 GCA_050745525.1 Terriglobales bacterium
GCCGTCCGCGGTGAGCGGGGAGGGTGAATAGCCACGAAGCGTGGGGCGCACTGGCTCGTCGTCGTGGTGGTCGGGGTGGGCGTCTACTTCGGCATCCGCACGTTTCGCCAGCGCGCGCTGGCGCCCAAGGTGCCCACCGTCGCCGCCCGCAGCGGCGTCTTCACCATGGCCATTTCCGTGCGCGGTTCGCTGGCGCCGTTGCGTTCGCTGCAAATCCGCGCTCCCCGCATCAGCGGCCTGGTGATTGCCTCGCTGGCGCCGGCGGGTGATATTGTCCATAAAGACGATGTGATCGCCACGTTCGACTCGGGGACGGCGAAGGATACCCAGGTCACCGACCTGGCCGCCCTCAATCAGGCCAAGGCGCAACTGAACCAGGTGAAGGCGCAGTCGGTCATCACCGATCAACAGGACGCCCTCACGCTGACGACGGACGAGAACAACGTGGCCTCGGCCAAGCTGACCAAGATCAAGGAGTCGCTGCTGGGCAAGATCCTGGGCGAGGAGGCGGAACTTGCGCTGAAAATGGACGAGGAGCAGTTGCGGGTGGAGACGGCGACCATTGCCGCGCACAAGACCTCGAACGAAGCGCAAATCGCCACCGACCTGCGCGCCATGCAGAAGGCCCAGGCTGACTACGATCTGATCACGCAGCAGATTGCCGAGATGGTGGTTCGCGCCCCCATCACGGGCCGCATCACTTACTTGATGAATCACTCCAACGGGCACGACAACGAGCAGCCGTTCAAGGTGGGCGACAGCGTGTGGGGCAACGGCACGTTTGCGGAAATTCCGGACATGAGCACGCTGGAGATCCTGGCCAAGGTGTCCGAGGTTACGCGTGGTCAAATCCAGGTGGGTCAGCACGTCCGCATGACGCTGGACTCGCTGCCGGAATTGTCCATTCGCGGCCAGATCAGCAACGTGTCCGCGCTCACCGAGCCTGATTTCGGGACCTCACGACCGCCTCCGCAGGTTTTCCGCGTCTACGCCAGCATGGACCGGATATCGCCGCGCATGCAGCCTTCGATGAACGGCACGCTGGATGTGGTGACGCGCCGCATCCCCAACGCCATCATTGTACCCAGCGAGGCTATCTTCCCGATCAAGGGTCAGCCCAACGTGTACGTGCAAAAGGGCGATTCCTTCGTGGTCACGCCCATCACGGTGCAGGCGCGCTCGGCGAATGAGGCGGCCATTGGCGGCCTCGCCGCGGGCAGGCGCATAGCCTTGCAGGTGCCCAAGAACGCGAAAGTCAAGCCATGACCAGTCCCGCTCCTCCGCTTACGCAAATTCCGCCGTCCCCGCCGCAACGGTTGGGAAAGGACGACAGCTCCGCGCTGGGCCGCATCCTGCGCTGGGTGATTTCCCTGGTTGTTATTTTCGCCGTGCTCTGGGGTGGTTGGGTCTTGTTGCGCGGCATGAACGCTTCCGGTACTGCCGGCGTGCCCACTGCGCTGGTGGAGCATGGCCAGGTGCGACTGCAGGTGTTCGCGCAAGGAACGCTCAAGGGCGGGGATGCCGATAATCTCGTGGGTCCCTCGATTGCCTCCGGACAATTGACGATCAGCTATTTGCTGCCGGCGGGAGCGCTGGTCCAGTCGGGCGAGGAAGTGGTCGCCTTCGATACCACGCAGGAGCATTACAACCTGACCGAGGCCGAAGAGGCCCTGGAGCAGGCGCAGCAGTCGGTGGCCGAGGCCGAGGCCAGCACGGCGGCGCAAACCGCCGCCGACAACTACGCGCTGGTGCAGGCGCGCTACAACATCCAGAAAGCCAAGCTGCAGGTGCAGCAAAACCCCATTCTGGCCAAGGTGGATGCCGAGCAGAACAATTTGACCCTGGCCTCGGACCAGGCGACGCTCAAGCAACTCGAGGGTGATATCGCCAGCCGCAAGGCCAGCAACCTCGCCACCATTGCCGTGCAATTGGCGGCCGAAAAGAAGGCGGAGGCCGAAGCGGCCACGGCCCGTGCCGACATCGGCTCGATGACGCTGCACGCTACGCATAGCGGCTATGTGGCGGTGGAACTGAACCAGGGCTTCATGCGCGGCTTTGCCGGGCAGGCCGCCCAGGCCTTTCAGATTGGCGACACGGTGCGGCACGGGCAGACCGTGGCGGAAATTCCCAACACGAATACTTGGCAGATGGTGCTGGAAGTCAATGAGCTCGATGCCGGACACCTCCAGCCCGGCCAGCCCGCGGTGATCAACTTCGTCGCGCTTCCTGGCCGCACTTATCATGGCGTGGTGGATTCGCTCGCCAGCGCCACCGGACCGGTTTGGGACCGGCAGGTGGAATGCGACGTCAAGGTTCTGGACCCGACCGCGGCGCTGCATCCTGGGCTTACTGCCAAGGTGGTGGTTACGACCGACGTTATGAACAACGTGCTGCACGCGCCGGCGCAGACGGTATTCAACCAGGGCGGACAGCAAGTCGTCTATGTGCGCCGTAACGGAGAATTCGCCCAGGTGCCAGTCACAGTGATCGGCCGCAGCGAAAGCCAGGTGGTGCTGCAGGGGGTGAAGCAGGGCGACGTGCTCGCGCTTTCCAACCCGCAAAATCGCGCTACGGGCGGCGGGGGTGGTCCCGCCGCGGCTAAAAAATCCTCGCCCAACGGTCCCAGCGTGGGCGGGGCGCGGGGTGGCCGCCGCGGAGGAGGCCATTTCGGCGGCCGGGGCGGGCCCAGCGGTGGCGGAGGCCGAGGTTTCTAATGAATGATTTTTCTCGTATTGGCACTGACCTGCTTCAGGCCAGCCAGAATCTCCGTGCGCAAAAAACGCGCACCATGCTGACCGGCTTGGGCATGGTGTTCGGCGTGGGCGCGGTGATCGGCATGCTCGCCATTGGCGCCGGCGCCAAGCAGCAATCGCTGGCCATGATCGAGTCGCTGGGCGTGCGCAACCTCATGGTGGATTCGATTCCTCCGGGCAGCCCGCAGGAACTGCAAGCGCGGCGCCTGTCGTCGCCGGGCCTGACCATGCGCGACGTGCGCATCCTGGACAGCAACCTCGACGGCCTGAACATGATTTCCCCGCGGCGCACGCTGCATCCGTCCAAGCTGCTGCCGCAGCCCACGCGAGCCATGCCGCTGTTGATGGGGGTGGATCCTTCCTTCGAGGATATCCACCACTTCCATGCCCTGGAAGGCAACTTCTTCGACCCACTCGACAATGCCGCCAGCTCTCCGGTGGCGGTGCTGGGGCAAACCGCCAAGGTGAGCCTGTTCGGCTATACGCCGGCGGTGGGCAAGTACGTCAAGGTGGACACCACCTGGCTGCGCGTGATCGGCGTTCTCGACGAACAGCTCAGCGGCGGCGTGGCCGGTCCGGACTGGAACAACGTCATCTACACGCCGTTGAACACCTTCAACTATCGCTTCTACGACAACAGCTTCAACCAGCAGGACTATCTGCAGGGCGTGGACATGAGTCTGAAGCCGGGGGTGAACAGCGTGGCAGCCGCGCAGGTGGTCACCGCCATCCTGAACTCCGCCCATCACAATACCGATGACTTCACCGTGACCGTGCCCGCCGCGCTGTTGGCGCAGCAACAGCAGACGCAGCGCATCTTTACGCTGGTCATGGTGGCCATTGCCGCCATCTCGCTGCTGGTGGGCGGTATCGGCATCATGAACATCGTGCTGGCCACGGTCATGGAGCGCACGCGCGAAATTGGCGTGCGCCGCGCCACCGGCGCCCGCCGCATAGACATTCTGCGACAGTTCCTGGCAGAGGCGGTGTTGATCTCGGTGAGCGGCGGTGCGCTGGGCATTGTATTTGGCTACATTTTGTCCTGGACCATTGCTGCCACCGCGCACTGGACCACGATTGTGAGCTCCTGGTCCATCGTCATCGCCTTCGGCGTGTCGGTGGGCGTGGGCGTCCTGTTCGGCATTTACCCCGCCCGCAAAGCGGCTCGCATTGATCCCATCGAGGCTCTTCGTTATGAATAGTTCGCGTTTCCGTGCTGTCGTGCTTACGGCGGCACTCCTTACCGCATCTCTGGGCGCGCAGACCATTCTGCATTTTCACCTCAACACGCCGCGCGTCATGCAGGTGCAAGGGTTGCGCCAGCGCGTCCAAAACGGGCAACTGCGCCTCTCGCTGGACGGCTTTCTGCAGTTGGCGCTGAAAAACGACACCCAGATTCTGCTGTTGTCCCTGAATGAGGATTCCGCCCGCTATGGCGTCATCGCGGCCAATAGCCCGTTCGATCCGGCCTTGACCGCCAGCTTTGGCAGCAGCCGCGCCATCCAGCCGCAGCGGACGCAAACCAGCGGCGCCTCGACACTGAGCAGCCTGGATCAGACCAGCGCCATCGGGTTCACCCAACTCCTGCCCACCGGGCAAACCGTGCAGGCCAGCTTTGGCACCACGCGCGACTCCAGCAACAGTCTATTCAGCACCTTTAATCCCTCCCTGGCCGGAGATTTGGGTTTCTCCTTTGCCCAGCCTCTGTTGCAGAATCGCGGCAATCTCCAGAACAAGGTTCCGCAGGAAATTGCCAAAACCCAGGTGCTAGTGGTGGGCGACCAAACGCGGGCCTCCATTGCCAGCGAGATCGTGACCGACGCCGATGCGTACTGGAACGCCGTGGATGCGGCGCAGCAAGTCAAGGTGCAGCAGGAAGGCCTGAAGGTGGCGCAGCAATCCTACGCGCGCAACGCCGAGATGCTGAAGCTGGGCGCGCTGGCGCCCGGTGACATCTTCACCTCGGAAGCTCAAGTAGCACAGGACCAAACCTCGCTGCTGCAGGCCCAATCCCGCTACGATCAGGACCTTGACCAGATCCGGCGCATCATTGGGGCCGACATAGACCCGGTCGCGCGGCAAGCCACCATCGTTCTGGACGAGAACCCAGCCGGGGAGACGCCCACGCTGCCCGCTCTGAGCTTGCAGCAGGCGACGAAGTTGGCCCTCAGTCATCGTCCTGAGCTGGACGCGCTGCAGCGGCAGCAAATTGAAAACAGCTTCAGCCTGGCCAAGGCCAAGGATTTGCTCCGCCCCCAACTGAGCCTGGTCGGCAGCTACGGTTCCAATGCCCTGGCGGGGAATCCGATCGCCACCACAACCGCGCTGGGCGTCACCAACGGCGGCCAGGCCACCGGTTTTTCCAATGCCCTGGGCCAACTGTTTGGCTTTGGCTACCCGACCTACGGGTTTAGCCTGCAGCTCACCCTGCCGCTGCGCAACAGCAATGCCGAGTCCGCCTTGGCCAACAGCCTGCTGGCGCAAACCAGCACCAGCTATCAACTGCGCAATGAAGAGCAGCAGGTGCGCCAGGACGTCAAAACCGCGGACATCCAACTGCGCAGCGAGGTTCAGGTTGTAGCGTCGGCGATCAAGGCCGAACAACTGACGCAGCAGTACGTGGATGCGCAGAACCAGGAATACATCCTTGGCACCACGACGCTGTTCCAGTTGCTGCAAGCCGAAGTGCAGTTGAGCAGCGCCGAATCGAGCGTGGTCAGCGCCTACACCAGCTACCAAACCGCCAAGATCGCCTACGAGCGCGCCATTTGGACGCTGCTCCCCAGCCTGCACCTGACCGTGGCACCGTAAGACGCCTTACCCTCGCTTACGCCCGTGCCGGCGAAATCGAGTGGACCGACAGAGTGTCGCCCTTGAGCGCTCCGCGCACGGAGACGCGCTTGCCGGCGTATTTGAAAAGGATCGCCAGTTCCCGCTTGCTCTTGGTGGCCAGGGTGTAAACCTTCTGTCCGACCACCAAGGCGTAGTCGGAGCCGCCGCTAACGCACATGTGGACGCAATCGGCGGGCGACCCTCCTCCCATGGTGTGCTGCGCTCCGCACATGGCATCGGTCACGACGCCGCTATAGACCGTATCGGCCTTGCCGGAGGGCGCCAGAGCCGATGCATTCAGTCCCAGCGAAATCATTGCGAACGTAACTGCCACGGCCCAAAGGCCATTGCGCCAACGTGATTGCATGAACGTATACTCCTGAACGAGAATTGCAGCTTTTAGTATGACGTGCCGGGTGTGCCGAAGTGACGAAAGGTTATCCCGGTGAGGGATAAGACAGCCTACCCTCCACCACGCGCAGGAAAGGAGTTGCGCGGTGCAGGCTGGGGGGCTTGGCGCTGAGGATGTCCCAGACCTGCCATCCGTGCACGAGCAAAGCATCGGCGACCAGCGAGCGGTGGCATCGCCAGGGCACGGCTTCTGCGCACATGATGGCGGTGGGGAGGGCGCGCGCCAGCGCCTCCAATTCGGCCAGTCCGGCGGCGAAATCCGCGGTCTGCATGTAGTCGGCAAAGCCGCGGAAGCTGAGGTTGCGCCAGCCGGTGTTGGGAGAATCCGGGCGGGCATGGCGTAAACCGCCGAGTTTGGGCAGCCGTTGGTAGGCGATCCCGGCGCGCGCGAGCGTCCCGGCCAGCTCCGGTTCCGCGAACTGCGGATTGTGGCGGGAGCGGGGAATGGTGCGGATATCGCAGAGCCGGCGTATCCCCTTCGCTTCGAGGAGACCGAGAAAATCTTCGGCCGAGCGGGTCGAGTGTCCAATGGTGTAGATGCTGGGGGCCATCCCAATTTGTTACGCTAGTGCGAATGTCACGATTGTACGAAAAGGTGGCCGCGGGGGAGCGCATCTCGACGGGGGAAGCCGAACAGCTTTGGACTTCCGCCGGCGACCAGGAACTGCAGCGGCTGGCGGGAGCGGCGCGCGCGCGCTTTCATGCGCCTGACGAGTGTACCTATCTCATCATGCGCATCGTCAACTATACCAACGTGTGCGTGGCGCAGTGCGACTATTGCGCGTTTTACCGCTTGCCCGGGCAGGCGGGCGGCTACGTGCTCAGCCGCGAACAGGTGTTCGCCAAAATTGACGAGTTGCTGGCGCTGGGCGGCGATTTGGCGGCTTTCAACGGCGGCTTCAACCCGCACCTGCCACTGGACTACTACTGCGAGCTGTTTGCCGCGCTGCGGGCGCGTTACGGCGAGCGGCTGGAGTTTTATGCGCTCACCATCGCCGAGTTTCTGTACCTGGCCGACCACGCGAAGCTGAGTTGGGCCGAGGCGGCGGCGCGTTTCCGCGAGGCCGGCGTGCGCTGGATCACCGGTGGAGGGTCGGAGATTCTCACCGAAGGCTTCCGCGCCCGCCACAGCAAGTTCAAGTACACGGTCGAGGAGTATTTCCAGGCGCAGGCGGCGATCGTGGCGGCCGGCTTGAAGACAACGGCCACCATGGTCATCGGCTTCGATGAGACGTTGGCCGAGCGGCTCGAACACCTCGAGCGTACACGCGCGTTTCAGGATGCGACCGGCGGCCTGGCCAGCTTCTTGTGCTGGACCTACAAACCCTACGGCACGCAACTGGCGGGAAGGGAACTGGATGCGCACGAGTATCTGCGCCACCTGGCGCTGAGCCGCATTTTCCTCGACAACATCGTCCGCATCCGCACCTCGGTGCTGACGCAAAACGAGGCCGCGCTCGAAGGCTTGCGCTACGGGGCCGACGATTTCGACCTACCCATCGAGGACGAGGTCACGCAGAGCGCCGGGGCCACGATCAGCCTCGACTTTGCAGGACTCCTGGCGCGCGCCCGCGCGCTGGGCTTCACGCCCCGCTACCGCGCCCTGGCGCCGCAGCGCGTGGGGGTGGCATGAGCGTTCCGGCCGGCGGCTTCTGGTTTCTGCTCGGTATTGCCGTGGGCGCGGGGCTGAGCTGGCTTCTGCTGCAGCGGTCGCGCCAGAACATTGCGGCGCAAATCAAAGACGTGGCCGGCCCGGAGCTGAAGCAGCTCGGCGCCGAGGCCGTACACCAGGTGCAGACCACCGAGGCCGGGTTGCAGGCCAGGCTGCAGGAGATGCAGACGCGCCTGGAGCAGTACCAGACCCGCATCACCGACTTTGAAAAAGACCGGGCCGGCGCCGCGGCGCGGCTGGAACAGCAATTGCAACAGATGGCGGGCACGGGCGCGGCCATGGCGCAGGAGGCGCGCAGCCTGCGCGAGGCCCTGGCCGGCAGCAACAGCGTACGCGGCGCCTGGGGCGAGTCGGTGCTGCAGAACATCCTCAACGCCTGCGGCCTCAACGAGCAGATTGACTACGATCTGCAGCGGGTGCTGCCCGACGGGTCCCGGCCCGACGCCGTGCTCTACCTGCCCAGCGGTCGCACGCTCGCCGTGGACGCCAAAGCCAGCCTGAGCGATTTCCTGGCCGGCCTCGCGGCCGCAGACGAAAAGCAGCGGCGCGCGTGCTTTGCCGCGTTTGCCAAGGTGCTGAAGGCGCGCGCCAAAGAGTTGGCCGGCAAAAATTACTGCGCCAACCTGGAGCGCAGCCTGCCCTTTCTGGCCATGTTCGTGCCCAGCGAGAGCGCCTTCCGGGCCGCGCTCGATGCCGACGCCGATCTGATTCTCTACGGCCAGCGGCTGCAACCGCCGGTGCTGCTGGCCAGTCCCACGACGCTCTTCCCCATGGTGGCGCTCATCGCGCAAGGCTGGCAGCAGTACAAGGCGGCGGAGAGGATGCAGGAATTGCTGCAACAGATCGCCGAGTTGGGCAAGCGCCTGCAAACCTTTCTCGGCCATGTGCAGGGAGTGGGCAAGGCCTTGGACGAGGCGGGCAAGGCTTTCAACGCGGCCGGCGCTTCTTATCGCTCGCGCCTAACGCCGCAGCTCGAGCGCCTGCAGGAGGGGGGCGCGGGCTGGGATGTCGCCGCGGAGCTGAAGCCGGTGGAGCACCTTCCCCAACTAGAAGCGAAGGCCAGCGCGGCTATTGATGGGCGCGGGGCCCGGCGCTAACAGCGCCACCCGCTTACGCTCGGCCGAGCCGGGACCCCTGAGCCCAGCCCGGCCTCCGCTAGGGAACCGTGAGTTCCTCCACCCCTGTCGAGGTCCGCACCAGCGTGGGCGCATAGGCGCCCAGGTTGCGGCGCTGCCACCAGATCCGCTGCTGCCGCAGTTGGGCGGGCGTCGAAAACCAGTATTGCCAGCGCACCGCCCGCACCGCCAACGGCGGCCGGCGCGCAAAGGGATTGCCCGCAAAGAGCCCCAGCACCGCCCGGTCGCCTTCGAGCAGGCGCAACTCGGTCAGCTCGACCCAGGGGTATTGGCGGTAGGAGCCGAGCGAGGCGAACCAGAGATTCCAGTCGAAGCGCGGTTGGTAGGGCGCGAACAGAAACACGTCTCCTGCCGGCGCGCGGCGCGGGTCTTGCGGTTTAAAGCGGTAGGGATAGGCAATCCAGGTTTTGCCGTCGCGCGTGCCTTGAAACTCGATTTCGTAACGGTCGCGGGTCATCACCGCGAACAGTCCAAAGGCGTCGGCGACCCGGAACGGCTGCAAGGCGATATTCACCTGCGGCGGGGCCGCGAGCTTCGGCCAGAACCGGCCCGCCATATTGAGCGCGGTCACCAAGATCAGAGCGAGCAGGCATAGGGACGCCACCCCCGTGCGCCAGCCCGTGCGCAATCCCGTAGCCACGGCAGTAGCCGCCTGCGGCGGGCGATGTAGCAGCCAACGTAGAAGCCAGCGCAGATGGCGGTCGTCTATCAGCGTCAAGCCCAGCCCCAGGACCAGGTAATTGAGAAAGCCGTAGTTGGCGGTGAGAATGATGGCGATCTGGAACGGGGTGACGATCCAGAAGCAGATGATGCGCCAGCGCCGTGGCAGCCACGCCAGCCAGACGACAAAGATCTCAACCAGCAGAATGAGCGCGGCGATTGCGGCTTCGATGCCGTGCGGCAAAAACTGCTGCGCAAACCAGCCCAGAACATTCGGGAGGGGGAGGTTTTGATAGTACTGGTCCAGCGCGGTCAGATGCCGCCACTGCGGATCGTGGCTCATCCATTTGGCGAGCCCGGAGCCGAAGTAAATCGAGAACCAGAGCCAGCGCAGGGAAATCCAGCTCCACCAACTGGGAGCGCGCTCGTCGAGGAACAGGGCGCAAAACCCGGCGGTCATGAGCATGCCGTCGGATTGGTAGCTGGCGAACACTTGCGCGCAGGAGATGAGCGAAAGGAACAGGATCAAGCATGCGGCCAGAGCCCAGCGCGGATGCCAGCGCAGCATCACCGCCAAGGCGGCGGCCAGCCCCGCGCCGCAGAGCAAGTGCAATGCCAGCGTCGAGGAGGATAGCCAAAGCAGGGAAGGGGCGAACCAGACGCGCACAGCGGGTGAAAAATGCGCGCTCACCGCCTGCAGATACTCGCGCGCGGGCAAGATGCCGACGGGTCCGATAAGGCCCTCCACCTGCCTCGACCAGCTCAGAAACACCCAGAAGTAGATGAACCCGAGCCAGCGTATCAGCCACCCGGCGGCGAGGCGGGCGTCGGGCCGAGTGGAGCACAACTGCAGCGGAAAGCTAACCGACCGCGACGAAGCACTGACGGGCGCGGGCCGGGTGGCCATCAGGGCGAGCCTGTTGCTCCGCGCGCCGTGCCCTGCTTCAGGCCGGTGGCCTCAATGCGGGCGAGCAGGCGAGCATACGAGATTTGCAGTCGCTCGGCGGCGGCGCGTTTGTTCCAGCGGCTTGCCTCCAGCGCTTCCAGCAGTAAGCGCCGCTCCAGGGCCAGGTTGGCGCGCTTGAGCACCTGCGGCAGAGAGCCCTTCCAGTCAAAGTCGTCCGGCAGGTTCGCGCCGCCGTCGCCGTCTTTGGGAGCCTGGCGCAGATCGCGCAGTTGCAGATCGGCGATGCGGATTTCCTTGCCATCAGTGAGGATCACCGCGCGCTCGATGGCGTTTTGCAGCTCCCGGACATTACCGGGCCAGCGGTAGTCGAGCAGCGCCTTGCGCACTGGGGCGCTCAGTCGCAGCGGGCCCTTCTTCATCTCGCGCCCGAAATGAACCAGGAAGTGCTCGGCCAAGGCCAGGATGTCGTCTCCGCGCTCGCGCAGCGGCGGAATCACAATGGGGAACGCCGAGAGGCGGAAGTACAGGTCTTCGCGGAACTGCTTCTGCCGCGCCGCCGCTTCCAGATCGCGGTTGGTGGCGGCCACGATGCGCACGTCCACCTGAACCGATTGCACGCCGCCGAGCCGCTCAATGGTGCGTTCTTCGAGAACGCGCAGGATTTTCGCCTGCACCGCCAGTGGGATTTCCCCAATCTCATCGAGGAAGATGGTTCCCCGGTGCGCCAGCTCGAACTTGCCCAGCTTGCGCGCGCCGGCGCCGGTGAAGGCGCCCTTTTCGTAGCCGAACAGTTCGGCCTCGACCAGCGTTTCCGGAATGGCGGCGCAGTTGATGGCGACATAGGGCTCCCCGCTGCGAGTGCTGAGTTGATGGACGGCGCGGGCGAACAGCTCTTTGCCGGTGCCGCTTTCCCCCAGCAGCAAGGCCGTGGTGTCAGTGGCGGCAATGCGCTGCAGCGCCGCGGCCGCACGCTGCATCTTCTTGTCGCTGCCGATGATTTTCGGCAGGGCGTAGCGCTCGGCGAAGGCCTCCTTGAGCAGCACGTTTTGCCGCTGCAGTTGTTGCTGGCGGATGGCGCGGCGCAGGAGCAGGGCCAGATGGGCTAGGTCCAGAGGCTTTTGCACGAAATCGTAGGCGCCATCCTTCATGGCCTGCACGGCTTCTTCCACCGAGCCGTAGGCGGTCATGAGGATGACGGGCGTGCCCGGGGAAACTTCGCGCGCAGCTTGCAGGACTTTGAGACCACTGTGGCCGGGCAGCTTCAGATCCGTGAGCACGGCGTCGAACTGGATGTGCTGCAGGGTCCGGATGGCCTGGGCGCCGTCGGCGACCTCGGTGATCTGATAGCCTTCCCCCGTCAGCGCCGTCTGCAGCATGGCGCGAACGTCGTGTTTATCTTCCACCAGGAGAATGGTTTCCATCTCGATATCAGCGGACAGCGGGCAACAGAACCTCAAAAACAGTGTGGCCGGACGTGGAATCCAGCAGCAGCACCGAGCCGCGGTGCGCCGTAACGATTTTATGGACCATGGCCAATCCAAGTCCAGTTCCATTGGTTTTGGTCGTGAAAAAGGGCACGAAGATCTTGTCCGCGATTTCCGGCGCCACGCCCGGGCCGTTGTCCTCCACCAGCACGCGCACTTTGCCGGCGATGCCGCCGCCCAGGTGGATGAGGACGCGTCCCTGGCGTCCGGATCCGTTCACGGCCTCGCGTGCATTGCTCGCCAGATTCAAAAAGACGGAACGCAAGCGGTCGGCATCCCCGAGCACGGCGGGGATGCGCCCGTGCCGGACGATCTGTATGCGGGAAAACCCTTGCATCCGCACCGCTTCCACGCAATCGTGCAAGATCGGGGCCAACGGGACGGCGGCCACTTCCAGCGGCAGCGGCCGGGCAAAGGAAAGAAATCCGGTGGCGATGTTGCTCAGCGAATCGGTCCGTTCCAGGATTTTTACAACACGCGAGCGAGCGGGTTCCGCCAGTTGAGAGCGCAGCATCTGCCCGTAGCCGGAAATCACCGCCAGACCGTTGCGAAACTCGTGCGCGATGCCCGCCGCCATCTCGCCCAACGCGCTCAGGCTGCGCCGGCGCTGGAGCTCCTCCTCCAGGGCATGAATGGCGGTCAGGTCGGTGAGCAGGCAGATCAAACCCGCCGCCGTGGCGGCGCGGCCGCCCGCGCCGCGCAAAGGGAACACGGTAATGCCCAAGCGCCGTCCCTCGCCCGCCGGGGTGACGTAGATCAGGGTCTTGCGCTGCAGGATGCCCAGGGAGCGAAACAGCGCCTGCAGCCGTGGGACCGCGGGCCCGAGCGAGGTGCCATCGCTCTCCTGTAATTGCGCCTGACGCAGCAGTTGGGCCACAGTAAGGCCGCAAGGATCGGCCAGTTCGCTGTAGCCCAAGGCGGCGCAGGCGGCGGGGTTGGCTTCCACCACGCGCCGGGCGGCATTGAACAGGACCACACCGCTGGGCAGATGACGCAGCACCTCGTGCGAGAGACGCAATGTGTCATTGATTGGCGCGGGCCCCCGCGCGACTGCGCCGCGCGGCCCGCTTGCGCTCGCCCCGGCTTGGGGGCCCGGGGCCCCAGGCCGGGGCTGCGCGTCACCGATCTCGCGCCAGGAGGCGAGCACGGAGATCATGCCGAGCACGAAGG
>JBOGKL010000009.1:0-2769 GCA_050745525.1 Terriglobales bacterium
ATGTAGCCGTAGCTGACGATCATGGAGGTGGCCACGATGATTTTGGCCATCAGCTCCATGTGATCAATGGTGATGTAGTCTTCGAGGCTGAAGGCCTTGCGCACCACGATCAGCACCGTGATCACCATGGCGAAGCCGCTGAAGATGGCTCCGGCGACGAAGTAGGGCGGAAAGATGGTGTCGTGCCAGCCGGGAATCGAGCTCACCGCAAAGTCGCTGGAGACGACGCTGTGCACTGACAGCACCAGCGGCGTGGCGATGGCGGCGAACATGCCGTAGGCCGACTCGTAATGATGCCAGTCGCGGGCCGTGCCCTTCCAGCGCTGAGAGAAGATGCCGTAGACCCGGCGAGCGGTCTTGCTCGGGTGCATGTCGCGCACCGTCGCCAAATCCGGAATCATGCCCTGATACCAGAACAGGATCGAGATGATGGTGTAGGTCGAGACCGCGAACACATCCCAGATCAGCGGGGAGCGGAAGTTCACCCACAGGTGGCGCGGGTTCGGGTACGGAATCAGCCAGTAGGCGATCAGCGTGCGCCCGATGTGCAGCAGCGGAAACAGGCCTGCGCACATGACCGCGAAGATGGTCATGGCCTCGGCCGAGCGGTTGATGGCCGTGCGCCAGCGCTGGCGGAACAGGTACAAAATGGCGGAGATCAGCGTTCCGGCGTGGGCAATACCGACCCAGAACACGAAGTCCACGATGTAGGTGCCCCACATGCCCGGGCGCTTCAACCCGAGCACGCCCATGCCCACGTGCAACTGCACCCAGACCACGTAAACACCCAGGAACAGGCACAGATGGGCGATCGCCATGCCCGCAAACCAGAACTTGTTGGGCTTGCGGAAGATGGCCGCGGTGAGGTCGCGGTTGACCTGCGAGATGGTGAGGTCGGCGCGGTAGAGCGGGACCCCGTCTACCCAGGCGGTGGGGTTGTCCACGTGGGGAATCAGTTCGGCCGTCTCGCTCATGCGCGGCTGTCCTCCCCCGCCGGCTCGGCGCCGAGATTGCGAATCTTGGTCAGGTAGCAGACCGAAGGCTGGTAGTTCATTTCTTCCAGGACCTTGTACGCGCGTTGACTGCGGAGTTGCATCATGGCCGATTGCGGATCCACCATGTTACCGAACGAGATCGCCTGGCTGGGGCAGGTCTGCTGGCAGGCGGTCTGGATCTTGCCGTCCGGAATCGGCAGGCCGCGCTCCTTGGCCCAGTAATGGCCGGCATGGATGCGCTGCACGCAGAAGTTGCACTTCTCCATGACGCCCTTACTGCGCACCGTCACCATCGGGTTCAGCGCCAGCTCGAGCGGGGAGGCGCGCACCTTGCCGTAATTGAAGAAGTTGAACTTGCGCACCTTGTAGATGCAGTTGTTCGAGCAGAATCGGGTGCCGACGCAGCGGTTGTAAACCTGGACGTTAATCCCCTCGGCGTCGGTGATGGTGGCGATGACCGGGCAGACGCTTTCGCAACCGGCATTGGCGCACTGCTGGCACACCAGAGGCTGGCAGGTCACGTCAGGATTGGCTTCATCGCCGCTGAAGTAGCGGTCAATGCGCAGCCACGCCATGTCGCGCCCGCGCCACACCTGGTCCTTGCCCACCACGGGAACGTTGTTCTCGTTATAGCAGGCGGCGATGCAGGCGCTGCAGCCGATGCAGGCGTTCATATCAATGGTCATGCCCCAGTGATAGTTGGGGAACGGGTGCTCGCTGGGTCCGCCGTTGTCCCAAATGCTGAGCGCCTTCTCCTGTTGCGGGTTGCCGGCGCCGGGGTTGGTCTGCAACTGCACGAGCGAGGCTTCGCGGATGATGCTGGGGCCGCGGCCGGCCCCCTCCGGCGTGACGGTGTCGGCGGCGAAGTTGACGTAGTTGTTGTCCTGGGGGCTGGCGATCAGGTAGCTGGGCCCGCCCAGCTTGGTGAAGCGCACCTTGGCGCCGGAGGTGATCAAGCCGGCGTTGCCCGGCGCCACGCGCGCGATGGCGTAGGCGTTGGAGCCCACATCGGTGCCGATTTCTCCGCAGGAAGCGCGGCCGTAGCCGACGTTGATGGTGGTGACTTTGGGGTGAACCCCCACCTGGACGAACACCGGCGCCTGGAGCTTGTGCCCGTCCACGTCCACCTCGGCGATGATGTAGCGGCGCCTGTCGTCGGGCATCAGGCCCAGGCGCTCGGCCGTGGAGGGGGCGACGATAAAGAAGTTGTCCCAGCAGTTTTTGGTGACGACTTCCGGAATCTCCTGCAGGTGCGCGTTGTTGGCCCACCAGCCATCGCCGAGCATGCAATTGACCCCGAGCGCCAGCTCCAGCTCGTCAGCGGCCAACTGCGGCGCGGCCGGCGCCGCGGCGTTGTTGCCGAAGGCCAGCGCCGCCACTTGGAAGCTGCGCGCCTTGCCGGGCTGCAGACGTGCCGGATCGGGATCGAACACACCCGCGCGCAGCGCGCCCACCCAGAAGTCATCGAAGCCGGCGGGCATGTTGTTCTTGGCGTAGATATTGGCGCGCCAGTACTCCCGCAAATATTGATAGAAGCTGATCGCCACCTTGGGCGCAGCGGGCGCCGGAGGCGCCGCCGCAGCGGCCGGGGCAGCGGGCGGGGCAGCCTTAGCCGCCGGTTTGCCGCCCTTGGCTGCCGCGGCGACGGCGGTGGCAACGGTTGCGCCTGCGGCGACGGCGGGCGGCGCGCCCGGCGCCAGCGGCGCCAGCGGTGCCACGGGGGCCGGAGGCGGCGGTGGCGCGGTGACTTTTGCCTTGCCCGCGGGCGTGCGGT
>JBOGKL010000010.1:0-2126 GCA_050745525.1 Terriglobales bacterium
TTCCCTTCCTGCCCGGAGGCATGGACGCCAATGTCCCGCTGATCTGGCGGACTACCGACGGCGGCAACACCTGGACGAAAATCACCAACGGCCTGCCCAACGATCAACGCACGGGCAGCTACGTCAACGTCGTGCGCGAGGACCCCAAGCAGCCCGGGCTGCTGTTCTGCGGCACCGAGTCAGCCGTCTACGTCTCCTTCCATGACGGCAATCAGTGGCAGCCGCTGCAACTGAACATGCCGACGACCTCGGTTCGCGATCTCCGCATCCACACCTTCGACCACGAGAACGATCTGGTCGCCGGGACCTTCGGGCGCGGCTTCTGGGTGCTCGACGATATTACGCCGCTGCAGCAGATCACCACCAGCTCCGCCCAAATCGCCGCCGCTCCGGCCTACCTGTTTACGCCCGGCGATGCCATTCGCTCGCGCGTGAGCACCAGCTGGGACCAGCCGGTCGAGCCCTGGGAGCATCATTCCCTCAATCCGCCCTACGGCGCCTATATCTACTACTATCTCGGCCAGGCGCCGAGTGGCCCTATCTCGCTGCGCATCTATGCCTCCGATGGTCGCCTGGTGGATACCATTACCAGCACCCTGCCGTCACCGATTACCGGCAACGCCTACCCCCGCTACTGGCTGGCCTCGCCGCAAAGCCGCGCCCTCACCACCCACCTCGGCACGAACCGGTTCGTGTGGAACCTGCACTTTGCCCCGCCGCTGGCCTTCCGCCACGACCTGGAAAACCAGATGGACTCGGTCGAGCACGCAACCACGCCCGGTCCGAAGGGCCCGCAGGTCATTCCCGGCGTCTACACGGTCAAGCTCACCGTGAGCGGGCAAACCTATACGCGCAAGCTCACGGTGATCAACGACCCGCGCATCGGGCAAGGGCCCGACGTCATGGCGGCGCTGGAGGCGCAAAACAGCCTCAACCTGCGCGCCTATGACGCCATGAACGCCAGCTATCAGGCGAACCAGCAGGTCGCGGCCGCCAGCCGGCAGGTGGCCGCGATTCTGCACGGCGGCAGCGCGCCGGCCGATGTCACCAAGCAGGCGGAGGCGATCGAAGCCAAGCTCAAAACTTTTGGCGGGAAACCGCCGTCAGGCGGCTTTGCCTTTTTCCGCCGCCGCCGGCCCAAGCCCGGTGCCATGCAATCGTTTATTGACTCAAACAACAATTTCAGCAGCTTGGTGAGCATGGTGCAGGTGGGGCTCGATATGGCCCCCACCCCCGCCGAGGTTGGCACCTGGGAAGGCTACTGCAAGAACTACAACCGCACGGTCGAGGCTTGGAACCACATGCAGTCCAGGACCTTGGTCGCCTTCAACAACCTGCTAAATCAGAATCATCTGCAGCCGATCACGGTAAGCAACGGCAAGCTGGCCGACCCGAGCTGCAGCTTCCACGCCAAGTAGGCATCTCCCGGCGTGACGCATGGCGTTCCCCAACCGTGCCGCGCGCCTTGCTTTGTTTTTTTACTCCGCGGCAGTACGAGCGCCCTATAATTTCTTAGATTCCACGCAGGAGGAAGAGCCATGAAGACTTTCTTTGAACGTCGCACGCGCCTCGTCGGGCTGGCGGCTGCCGGCCTGTTTCTGCTGACGGTAGCCGCCAGCGCGCAGGTCAATCCGAACCTGTATGCCGGCTTGCGCTGGCGGGATATCGGACCACACCACGGCGGCCGCATTGCTGCGGTGAGCGGGGCCATCGGTCATGGCCAGGCGGGCGTGTTCTACGCCGGTTGGCCGCAGGGCGGCCTGGCGAAGACCACCAACGCGGGCGTCACCTGGCTCCCGGTCTTCGATGGCATCAAGAACGTGGATAGCGTGGGCGCCGTGCAGGTCGCCCCGTCGGACCCGAACGTCGTCTATGCGGGCACGGGTGACTTGTTCGTCGACAGCAACGGCGATGGCATGTATAAGTCCACCGATGCGGGCAAGACCTGGACCCACATCGGCCTCCAGAGTACGGTCAAGATCAACACCATCCTCGTCTCGCCCACCGATCCCAATGTGGTGCTAGCTTCGACACAAGGCGATGCCACCCATAACGGCCGCGGCGTGTTCCGCTCCACCGACGGCGGCCAGACCTGGACCAATGTGCTGGATCCGAAGGGCTATAAC
>JBOGKL010000011.1:0-1801 GCA_050745525.1 Terriglobales bacterium
GAACACGGTGGGTCGCTTCCTGCATCGGCTGGAGATGACCCGGCTGCAGCCGCGGCCGCAGCATCCGAACACGGATGTCGCAGCGCAGGAGGACTTTAAAAAAAACTTCGCGCGCCTGGTCGCTGAAACCTTGCCCGAGACGGCGTCCGGCAAGCCGATCGAGATCTGGTTCCAGGATGAAGCCAGAATCGGCCAGCAGGGCAGCTTGGAGTACATCTGGGCGCCGGTCGGCTCGCGTCCCCGGATGGTGCGCGACAACCGCCATGACTCGGCATACCTGTTCGGTGCGATCTGTCATCAGCGTCAGGTTGGCGCCGCCATTATCATGCCGGCCGTCAACACCGAAGCAATGAACGAGCACCTGACGGAGATCGCCACCCAGGTCGCACCCGGCGCGCATGCAGTCCTGGTGTGCGACCGGGCTGGTTGGCATCAGAAAGGCAAGGGATTGCAGTTGCCCGACAACATCTCCCTGCTGCCGCTGCCGCCGTATTCCCCAGAACTCAACCCCATGGAGAACATCTGGGACTACCTGCGTGGCAATCGGCTCAGTGCCACGGTCTGGGACACTTACGAGGCGATCCTGGCCGCCTGCAAAAACGCCTGGAATTTCCTCATCAGCGACTTTGACCGCATCGATTCGATCGCCCACCGGAGCTGGGCATGTGTCAATCTTTAGGTTGGCTGGTATAACATCAGCGCCGAGCTGGTCTTGCTGGATTACCGGATGCCGCACCGGGACGGTCTGGACGCCTGCGCTGTCATCAGGACCATGCCGAACTATTCCGGGGTGCCGATCGTGCTGTTGACCGCCTATGACAGCGGAGACTTGCGCCGGCGTGCGGCGAATGCCGGGGCCACGACCGTGTTCTCCAAGCCGTTCACGATCGACGAGCTGCGTGAGGCCGTGATGCCGTTGGTCGCGTTGGGGCGGGACAGGGCGACCGGACGGACAGGTATCGGCCTGGCTGAGACGGCGGGATCGCCGGACGCCGGCGGACTCACCGACGGCCGCCAGGTGCTGGCCGTACTGCGCAAGGTCGATCAGGCGGCGGAGCAGCGGCGGTTCCGCGGCAGCTTTGTCGAGGCCATGGCCTCGTTGCGGGCGAAATCACTCCGCTGATCGAGGCAGGCGAGGACCGCCGTCACGGCATTTTGCAATCCGGCGCAGAAGGCGGGGCGTTCGCCGTCTTTCTGGATCAGGACGGCCTCGGCCTGGCGCGCCGCGTCTGCAAGCGCCGCGTAGCCGAGTTGGGCGGCATCACCCGCGATCCGGTGCACCAGGTCCAGGAAAGGCGGACCGAAATTCTGGCCGCCCATCAGCTCATTTAGCCGGTCCAGCGTGCCGGCAAATTCGGCGAGATGGCGCTCCATCACCGCGGCGTCCGCCGCATCGGCGCCTGTGGCTGCCGGCGCAGGCCGCGTTGCCCATGATTCCGGCGAGCCGCCGCATGGCAGGGTCGTGCCATGCGGGTTTGTCGCGGCCGCAACGGCATCGAGCAATCTCTGGCGCGTAATCGGCTTCAGAAGGCAAGCCTGGAAACCGGCATCGTCATTTGCGGCAAGATCGGCGTCCCCGCCGTATGCCGTCACTGCGATGATCGCCGCGTTTCCATGGGGCGCCGGCAGGGCGCGGATTCGGTGGGCCGCCGCAATGCCATCCAGCCGAGGCATGCGGATATCCATAAGGACGACGTCGAAATTCTGGGCGGCTGCACGGCACACGGCCGCTTCGCCGTCCTCGGCCTCGACCACGCTGTGGCCGGCACGACGCAGGAAGGACGCGGCGACATCCCTGTTC
>JBOGKL010000012.1:0-19941 GCA_050745525.1 Terriglobales bacterium
ACCCCGCCCTGCTGGCCACCGACGTGGCCGATCAGTTGGTAGCCGCCGGCGTGCCCTTTCATCGCGCCCACCAGGCGGTGGGACGGCTGCTCACGGCGGCGCAGGACCAGGATCGGGACTTTCGCGATTACTCGGCGGCCGAACTGGCCGGGCTGGAGCCGGACCTGCCCTGGGATGCGGCCGCGCTCCGGGCGCTCACGCCTCTGGCCTCGCTGGCGCGGCGCAATCAGACCGGGGGCACGGCGCCGGAGCAGGTGCGGCAGCAGGCGGCGCGCACGGCGGAGCGGGCGCGCGCCTGTGGTACTCGCTCATACTAAAGCGTGAGCCCGGCTCCCGCATTCCAGCCGCCTTGGTGGCTGCGCAACCCTCACGCCAACACCATCTATTCGTTTTTGCGGCCGCGGCGCGTGCATCTGCCGCCCGCGCAAGCGGACTGGCTGCCGGTCGAGGGAGGGGTGGACCTGCTGCTACGCAGCCACTGGCAGGCGGGGCTGGCGCCGGCGCTGCTCGTGGTGCATGGCCTGGAAGGGTCGAGCGAAGCCGGCTACATGCTGACCACGGCGGCGATTGCGCTCGAGCGCGGCTGGCACGTGATCCGCATGAACGTGCGCGGCTGCGGCGAAGGGGAGCCACGCTGCGCCACGCTTTACAACTCGGGCATGAGCGCCGATGTGGCCGCCGCCGTGGCGTGGGTCGCCGGCCGCGCGCAGGTCCAGGGCGTGGCGCTGGCGGGATATTCGATGGGCGGCAACCTGGTGCTCAAGTACGCCGGTGAGCGCGGCAGCGACCTGCCCGCGGCGCTCGGTGCGGTGGCGGCGGTTTCCCCCTGCCTCGATCTCGATGCGTGCGCGGTGGCGCTGCACCGCAAGAGCAATTACCTGTACGAGCAACGCTTTCTGATGAGCCTCGCCCACCGCCTGCGCCGCCACGCTGCGCGCTTTCCCGGCCGATATCCGGTGGAGAAGCTGGCCGGACTGCGCTCGGTGCGTGCGTTTGATGACGTCTTCACCGGCCCGTTCACCGGTTATCGCGACGCGGCCGACTACTACGAGAAAGCGAGCGCGGCGCGCGTGCTGGATGGTATCCGGGTGCCGACGCTGGTGCTGCATTCCGAGGATGATCCCTTCATCGTGATCACGCCGGAATCGCGCGCGCTCCTCAACGCCAACCGCGCCATCGAGTTCCACACGACGGAGCACGGCGGACACTGCGCCTTTATCAACTCGCGGCGCCCGGGCGAGGGCGTGTACTGGGGCGAGCACCGTGTGGTGGAGTTTTGCTCGGCGGTGTGGGAGTCATCAGAAATCCAGAAATAGTCCGCCAATAGCGGTGCAGGATGAGCTCGGTGCGGATATGGCCGCCAGTGGGAAGCAAGCGCAGGCGCGCGCCCGTGGAGCGGGCGAAGCGCTCGACGCCGCGCCAGGGAATGTAAGGGTCGTCCTGGGCGTGAAACATCAGGATTTTCGCGCCGTCGAGCTCGCCTGTATGGGCGGCGGGGTTGAAGAAGCGGCCCGTGCTGAGCTTCGACCAGTTGCGCGCGCTCAGGCGGTAGCCGCAGCCGAAGGCGTCGCGGAGGAAGGCGACGTAGCTGGGGTTGGAGGTTTCCTTGCTGGGTTTGGCGGCCAGAGCTTTCCAGTCCACGACCGGGCAGTTGGCCACGACCTTATCCACCCGTGGATCGAGCGCGGCCAGCAGTGCGGCCGTGCCGCCGAAGCTGCCGCCGATCACGTATACGTGCTTAGGCGTTAGGCGGAAGAATTGCCCAAAAGCCGGATCGCGCAGCCCACGCGGGAGCTCGTCGAGAACCGTGCTCAGGTCCATCTCCGGCGATTCTCGCAGGAACTCGCCGCCGCTTTCCCAACAGCCGCGCCAACGCGGATAAATGACCCAGAAGCCGCGGGCGGCAAGCCAGGCCATGAGGGGCTGCTTGCGCGGCAGCGAGGGCATGCCGTCGAATAGGACGATGACTCGTCCGCCGCGCCGCGTGGGGACGGCAAACTCGGCCACGATGTCGCCGCCGAAGCGCGCGCGGTAAATCACGCCTCGGCCTCTCCGCGCCCCAGCGCGCGTTCAATGCGCCGGTCGGGGCGCAGCCACAGCAGCGCCACCAGAACGAAAATGGCGTCGCCCGCCACCGGATGCCAGAAGCTGAGCGCGATGCCAACGCCGTCGAAGGCGGAGGCATGATGGCCCAGCCAGTCGGCGGTGAACGGCACCAGCGACAGCCAGAACATCTGGTTGAGCTGCACGCGCCGCTCCTACTGCAACTGTTCGCGGAGGTGAGCGAGCGTGCGCGCCAGCGCCTGATTGGACATGCGCTCCTGCTCGATCTTGCGGATGGAGTGGATCACCGTCGAGTGGTGCTTGCCGCCGTAGTACTTGGCGATCTCGGGCAGCGAGACGCCCAGCAACTGCCGGGTCAAGTACATCGCGACCTGGCGCGGGAGCACGATTTGCTGGCTGTTGTTGCGCGCCTTCAGGTCCACGACGCGCAGGTTGAAGGCTTCGGCCACGGCCTTGGCAATGACCTCGATGTCGAGCTTGCGCTGCTGCTGATCGAGCAGGTTTTTGAGCGCTTCTTGCGCGGTTTCGATGCTGACCGGCAGCCCCTTGAGGGCGCAGTAGGCGAGCAGGCGGACCATGGCGCCCTCGAGCTCGCGCACGTTGCTTTTGATCTTGGAAGCGATAAAGCCGGCGACGTCAGCCCCCAGCTCGAGCGCGCCGGGGTGCTTGCGCCGCTCCAGTTGCGCCTTTTCCATGAGGATGGCGGTGCGGGTCTCCAGGTCCGGCGGCTGCACATCCGCCATCAGGCCCCACTCAAAACGCGACCGCAGGCGCTCCTCCAACTGCGTCAGCTCGCGTGGCGGACGGTCGCTGGAGATGACGACCTGCTTGCCGGCGCCGTGCAGGGCATTGAAGGTGTGGAAGAACTCCTCCTGCGTCCGTTCCTTGTTGGCGATGAACTGAATATCGTCAATCAGGAGCACATCCACGGAGCGATAACGGTCGCGGAATCCCGACATGCTCTCGTGGCGGAGGGCGGCGACCATCTCGTTGGTGAAGTTTTCGGCCGTGATGTAGTCAATGCGGTACTGGCTGCCCAACTCTCGGCTGCGGTGCCCGATCGCGTGCATCAGGTGGGTCTTGCCCATGCCCACACCGCCGTACAGAAACAGGGGATTGTAGGCGCGTCCGGGGCGTTCGGCGGCGGCCAAGGCTGCCGCGTGGGCAAACTGATTGGACCCGCCCACGACGAAGGTGGCAAAGGTGTACTCCGGCTTCAGGTTGTCGAACACCAACTTGCCCTGTTCGGGCTGGGCCGGGCCAGAGAAGGTAACGGAGCGGGCCGGGGCGCGCTCTTCCGGGCTGGGCGGGGCGGCAGGAGTGACGATGACCTCGACGCGGCGCACGGTGCTATCCAGGTGCAGGCGCTGGATGGCCTGCTCGATCTGGGGGCGGAACTTTTCTCCCACCGGCTGCAGATCGGCGTTGGGCACGGAAATCACCAGCGTGCCCTTATCCAGGCGTTCCTGGCGGGTGGGGCGCAGCCAGGTGTTAAAACGATGCGGGTGTACGCTCTTGCGAATCTCGCCCAGAATGCTGTCCCAAGTCGTTTGTGTTTTGGCCGAGGATTGCGCCATGCGTAAGGAGCTCGCCGACTGCCGGCTGCCCGCAAATCAGAGCAGCGGTGCATAGCATCTCACGAACTTACCCGCGCCGAGCCAGTCGAGATGAAAAAAAAGTGATGCGGCCGAGCGGCTTGCCTGCCTGCTAGGGTCTGGCTATAATACCTATTGTCCAACTCGCCCGTGGCCCCGCTGATCTGCTATGGCGTGGTGGGTGCGCCGGGTGCGTGCAACGACGCAATACTATTTGGCCGTGTGCGGTACTCACCGCGCTGGAAACGGTAGCTTATGCCCAAGAGAACTTTTCAACCGAATCGGCGCCACCGCAGCAAGACCCATGGATTCCGGGCCCGCATGGCCACGAAGAACGGCCGCGCCGTGCTCGCCCGCCGCCGGGCGAAAGGGCGTAAACGCGTTGCCGTCACGGCCGGATACCGCGATTAAGGGCTTGCGGTGGCCCCGGGCACGGCGCCTGTTGCGCCGCCCGGAGTTTATCGCCGCCTACGAGCTGGGAATGCGCCGCGTCTCGCGCCACTTCACGTTGTTTGGGCGCACAAGTGCCACAGGCGGGGTGCGCTTCGGCATCACGGCGTCGCGCAAGGTGGGGCCGGCGGTGGTGCGCAATCGCATCCGGCGGCGCACGCGCGAGTTGCTGCGGCGGATGTCGCCGCCGTACGCCGGATCTTGCGAGGTGGTGATCAATCCGCGGCCCTCGGTCGCCGACGCCGATTTTCAGGAACTGGCGCAGGAGCTGGAGGCGCAAGTGAGCCTGCTGTTTTCGCGCCTGCAAAAAGAATAGCGTGACGAACTGGGGAAAAATCGTGGTCCTGGGCTGCTTGCGCGGCTACCAGCGCGCGATTTCGCCCTGGTTGCCGCCGGCGTGCCGCTTCTATCCCACCTGCAGCGAATATGCCGTGGAGGCGGTGGATCGGTATGGCGTGCTCATCGGCGCTGCGCTAGCGGCGTGGCGCCTGCTGCGCTGCCATCCCCTCCATCCGGGTGGGTTTGATCCGGTGCCCGAGCGTCGACATCACCACGCGTAAGTAAAAGCAGACATGCCTGTAGGACACAACGACGATCCCAACTTCGAACGGCGCCTGGTGCTGGCCTTCGCGCTCATGGTCCTGCTGTTCCTGGTGGTGTTGCCGTTTTTGAGCAAGAAATCGAAGATGCCGACGCCGCAGCAAGCGGAGAAGAAGGCCCCGATTTCCGCCGCGGCGACGCCTGGCCTGCATAGCTTCAGCGCAGCAGGGCCACCGCAAGCCCAGATTTCGGCGGCACCGCCCAGCGTGAGCGTAGCGCCGGTGCCGGTGGCGCCTCATAGGACGGCCCCTCATATGAGGGCCAAAGCTGCGCTACACGCGAAGACGCAGGCACCCATTGCCGCCGGCTCCGAGCAGATGATCACCGTCGTCACGCCGGTCTATCACGTGGAGTTCAGCAACCGGGGCGCGAACGCGCATGCGTGGATACTGACGCAGTACAAAGACGACAGCGGCAAGCCGCTCAACCTGATTGGCGCCAGCTTCTCCAAGGAGTTCGGCTACCCGCTCGATTTCTGGACGAAAGACGCGACCGTCGGGCAGGCGCTGGACTCGGCGCTGTTTCAGTTCCATCAGCGCACGGCGCCGAATGGCGATCAGATCCTGAGCTTCACCTGGTCCAACGGCTCGCTGCTGGCGAAAAAGACCATCACCTTCGGCCGCGGATACGAGGTCGAGGTGGACGCGAGCCTGACCCAGAACGGCCAGCCGATGGCGACCGCGCTGGCCTGGCAGGGTGCCTTTGGCGACCGTCCCGCGCCCGGCGACTTCGACAGCGAGATGCTGTTCCATCAGGCGGCCAGCAGCGTCAAAACGGTCAAGGGGAAAAGCGTCAACTCGGGCACCACCTACCAGGGCGTGTTCCAGTTCGTCGGCGTGGAAGACCATTACTTCGCCATGGCGTTTTTGCCCAACGGTGAGCCCTCGCTCACCGTCACCCGTCTGAAGAACCAGTACCAGCCGCGGCTGGTGGATGCGAGCGGGAACGTGACCACCAACAAGCCGGTGGACACGGTGGGCCTGGCGGTTGCCGCCGAAGGGGCGCTTTCGACCCGCATCTTCGTGGGGCCGAAGAAGATCTCGCTGCTGTCTTCGATTGATCCGGCGCTGCGCGGCATCGTGGATTTCGGTTGGTTCAGCGTGGTGGCCGAGCCGCTGTTCCTGTGGATGAACTGGACCTACCAGCATTGGATCCCGAACTACGGCTGGGCCATTCTCTTTCTGACCTTCGTCATCACCATGGCCACCTTCCCGCTGAAGATGAAGGCGCAGAAGAGCATGGCCAAGTCCATGGCCTTGCAGCCCAAGATCAACGCGCTGAACGCGAAGATGAAGCGCTACCCGATGCGCGATCCGCGGCGGCAGGAAGTGCAGAAGGAGATCATGCAGGTGTACTCCGAGCACGGGGTGAATCCGCTGGGCGGATGCCTGCCCATGATCGTCGTGCTGCCGCTGATCTATGCCTTCTGGGAAATGCTGGAGTCAGCCATCGAGCTGCGCCATGCGCCGTGGATCGGCTGGATCCACGACATGTCCGCCAAGGACCCCTATTACATTCTGCCCGTCCTGCTCGTGGTATCGCAGTTTTTCATGACCGCGCTGATGCCGATGACGCCGGGCCAGGACCCGCGTCAGGCGAAGCTGATGAAATGGGCGATGCCGGTCTTCGTGGGCTGGTTCTTCTTCTACCTGCCCAGCGGCGTCAACCTGTTCTACCTGGGGTATAACGTCGTCAGCACCGGCCAGCAGTGGGTGGCGAACAAGACCTACAACGACGCCGCCGTGGCCGAGGTCGCGGCCCGCGACAAGGCGAAGGGACTGGAGAAGGGCGGTTCGGGCGGGTCCGCGACGAAGAAGAAGGTGCTCGAAGGCAAGGTCGTGAAGCGCTAACGGAGATACGTGCATGGACCCAGATCAGCAGACACGTTTGCGTGAGTTTCTAGAAACCGTGGTGCGCGAGGGCCACTTCCGCCTGCAGTTCCAATTCCTGACCCCGGCGCCGGAGCCGGACGGGGAAGGCCCGGGCCTGGTAGTGGATTTTTCCGGTCCGGATGCGGGCCTGCTGCTGGCCGCTGATGGCGAGCTACTGCGCGGTATCGAGCACTTGGCCTTTGAGACACTGCGCCTGCCGTTTGAGGAGCATCATCAATTGCTGTTCGACTGCCAGGGGCGGCGGCAGATGCGCGTCGAGGAGTTGCGCTCGCTGGCCACGATGGCCGCCGAGCGTGTGCGCAAGACCGGGCTCCCCTACGCCTTCGCCCCAATGAACTCGCGCGACCGCCGCACGGTGCACTTGGCACTGCGCGATGAGACCGGACTGACGAGCGAGAGCGAAGGCGAGGGCCGCGAGCGTCACATTGTTGTGCGCGTGCCCGGTGCCCGCGCCGCCGCGCCTTCAACCGGTGGCCGCAAAGAATACCGCCGGCTTTGATTGATCGCGGGCGGCGTCGATTGATCGCGGGCACCCAGCGCGGCTTTGCCGCGCGGCCCGCTCTCTAAGGCCGCTTGGCCGCTCCGCGCTCAGGCGCCACTGGCGCCTGAGCCCCTACGCCCCAGCTCCGCTGCGCTGCGTTGCGCTGGGTGTCAAACACGGCCAAAGTGTCTCTCTTTCGGCTGTAAGTGCCTTTGGGTTCAGTGAATCGCGAGAGGCCAGGATTGAACGCGGGAGGCTCGCTCTCTAAGACCGCTGGAGCGCCATGCCGGGGGCCCAGTGCCCCGGCTGGGCTGCACCGCTTTGCGCCGCGAGCGGCGCTGCGGTGGGCGGTGAAACAGGGCCACAGTGTATCACTTTCGGCTGTAAGTGGCTGTGGGCTCAGTGAATCTAGAGAGGCCAACAGAGACGACAAAATGGCGCGCCCGGCCGAGGGCAGCAAGCGTCGGCCGGGCGCTGAGGATGAGTTCGGATCAGTTGTCAATGAAACTGGTGCGCGGACACGGGCCCTAGGGCTTACTACTTTCAGATGCAGAGTAGGCGGAACGAGTTGTTGACCATCCCTCTTTTGGGTCAGGCGCTGGCTGTGCCCAGCGACGTGCAGCGAATCAGCTCGAGGGGCCCCAGGCCAGGGAACCGCTCCGGCGTCAACTCGACAGCTGCACGGAGCGGTTCAAAATCGGCGGCGTTGTTGTGGATGAGGGGCATGCCTGCGAGCAGCGCGGCGGCCGCGATCATTTGGTCAAAGCGCCAGCGCGCCACCCGGTCCGTTCGGGATTCCGAGACGCGGTGGCTTCGCCTCGGGGGTGTGGGCGGGTTCGGAACGGCGGCCATCAACTCGCCGGCGATACGTGGCTGCGGCGGAGTCAAACGGCAGCACGCGGGCGCTGCGGCACAGGTACTCAACCCGCGCCGCCTCGATCCGCGCACGCTGTTCTGGCGCCGCCTTGTGCCAGAGCAGGGCATAACCGCGGACGCGTTCGGCATTGGTGATCGCCGACACGTGGATTTCAAACCGCTCCAGGTATTCGCGCACCCAGGTGGCTGCACCGGTCTCGGGGGTTCGCGCCAGCCAGCTTTCGGCACTGGTTTCGAACAGGTAGGGTCCGTGCGCCGGATCGGTCATCGTGCCGGTTCGTTAGAATCGGGAGCTTCGGGTATGATGCCGTCCAGAATCGCCATCTCATCGTCGGAAAAGCCGGAGAACGCGCGCTGGTAGCGCTCCAGGATCTCCTGGCTTTTTTCTGTAGCGGTCTGCACGCGCAGGCCCTCGGTCAGCGCCTCGCTCACCACCGTGCTGAGGTTTACGCCGCGCTTACGCGCCAGCCGCTCCGCTGTACTGAGGGCCTGTGACGGCAGGGTCAGGGTTGTGCGCCGTTTGTGCTGCCCGCTTCTCGCTTTTGCCATTGATGCAGTTTAGCATCAACTGCGACATCGGAACGAATCGCTGCGCCCGCGCCCTGCCGAGGGTTGGAGGAACTGGGTCAGGCGCGCAGTTGGGCGGCGACCGTCGCGGCGAAGTAGGTGATGACCATGTCGGCGCCGGCGCGGCGGATGGCGGTGAGGGTTTCCCACATGGCGCGTCCCTGATCGAGCCAGCCGGCGCGGGCGGCGGCTAGAATCTGGGCGTATTCGCCTGAGACCTGGTAGGCGGCCAGCGGGACGTTAAAGCGTTGGCGGGCGGCGTGGAGGACGTCGAGGTAGGGGAGGGCGGGCTTGACCATGAGGATGTCGGCGCCTTCGGCAAGATCGAGGGCCATCTCCCGCAACGCCTCGCGGCCGTTGGCCGGGTCCATCTGGTAGCCGCTGCGATCGCCGGCTTGGGGCGCCGAGCCGGCAGCGTCGCGGAAGGGGCCGTAGAAGGCCGAGCAGAACTTGGCGGCGTAGGAGAGGATGGGCAGGCCGGTGAAGCCGGAGCCGTCGAGGCCGCCGCGGACGGCCTGAACGCGGCCATCCATCATGTCGCTGGGGGCGATGACGTCGGCGCCGGCCGCAGCCTGCGAGACGGCGGTCTTGGCCAGCAAGGCGAGCGTCGGGTCGTTGAGGACCTCGACGGTTTGGCCGCGAGTGGCCAGGACGCCGCAATGGCCGTGCGAAGTGTACTCGCACAGGCACAGGTCGGTGATCACCTGCAGGCCGGGGACGTGTTTTTTCAGCGCGCGCGTGGCCTGCTGCACGATGCCGTTGTCGTCCCAGGCGCCGGAGCCTTGCTCATCCTTGTGTTCGGGGATACCGAAAAGCAGTACGGCGGGCAAGCCCAGGTCGGCGAGCTTGCGGGCTTCCTCGGTGAGCGTGTCCACGGAGAGATGGAACTGGCCGGGCAGGGAGGCGATCTCGCGCCGCACGCCGTGGCCGGGGACGGCAAACAGCGGCTGGATGAGACAGTCGCGGCTGAGGCGGGTTTCGCGCACGAGACGGCGCAGGCCGGGATTCTGGCGCAGGCGCCGGGGCCGGTGAAGGGGGAACATAGACGTTAGTTTGGCATCGGGAAGCGCTCGCTGACAAATCGGCGGGCGGCGGCCCCGTCGGCGAGCGAGCCTTCGAGTTGGGCATCCTCGACCGCATCGAGGATCTCGCGGAAGCGGGGGCCGGGAGGATAGCCCATGGCAATCAGGTCCCGCCCGGTGAGGAGGCGGGGAGGACGAAGCTGCTCGGGGGTGAGCTCTTCGACATGCCGGCGCGCCAATTCATAGAGGCTCAGGTCGCGGTGGCTGGAGGCACAATCGAGGCGGAGCAGCTCGATCTGGTCCTCGATATGGGGCTGGCGGAGGAAGCGCTTGCGCGTGCTTTCGCGCATGCGCGGGAGTTCGGGCCACTTCATGTGTTCGGCAACCAGGGCCACGACCTCATCGGTGTCGGCGCCGGAAAGACGCAGGCGCTGGGCGATGGCGGCGGCCATCGCAGCCCCCACGGCGGCGTGGTTGTCGAAGCGGATGCGGTCGGGGGCGCGGCGGAAGGTTTTCGGTTTGCCCACGTCGTGCAGCAACACGCCCAGGGCCAGGGCCGGGCTGACCGGATGCGGGAGCGCCTCCATCATCATCAGCGTGTGCGTCCAGACGTCGCCTTCGGGATGATACTGGGGCGGCTGTTCCACGCCCTGCATGGCCGCGACCTCAGGTAGCACCTGGGCGAGCAGGCCGGAGCCGGCGAGCAGCTCGAGCGAGCGGCGCGCGCGTCCGCCGGTCAACATTTTGACAATTTCGTCGCGCACACGCTCGGCGCTGATGCGGCCGATTTCCCCGGCGTGGCGCTGTATGGCGTCCCAGGTGGCGGGCTCGATGGCGAAGTCCAGGCGCGCGGCGAAGCGGATGGCGCGCAGCAGGCGCAGGCGATCCTCGGCGAAGCGCCGCTCGGGATCGCCGATGGCGCGAATGAACCGGGCTTCCAGGTCGGCGCGTCCGCCGACAAAGTCCAGGATGTCACCCGAGAGCGGATCGAGGAGCAGGCCGTTGATGGTGAAGTCGCGCCGCAGCACGTCCTCGCGGGCGCTGGAGGCGTAGGCGACCGCTTGCGGATGGCGGCCGTCGGGGTAGCTGCCGTCGGTGCGGAAGGTGGCCACCTCGATGCTGGCCTCGGGCTCATGCACGAGCACCACGCCAAAGGCGGCGCCCACGGCGGCATGGCGGGGGAACAGGCGCATGATGGCGTCGGGGGTGGCATCGGTGGCGACGTCGAAGTCCTGGGCGGGGAGGCCGAGCAGGCGGTCGCGCACGGCGCCGCCGGCGTAGAGGGCCTGGAAGCCGCCCTCCCGCAGCCGGGTTACGATTCGGCGCGCGGCCAGCTCGGACATGCTTTCATTATCTTTTATTAATCGCGGGCTCCCTGCGCGGCTCCGCCGCGCGGCCCGCTCTCTAAGGCCGCAGGGCCGCTTCGCTGGGGGCCCCTGTACCCCAAGCTTCGCTACATGCATTGCGCGCAGGGGTGTATCGCGCCGGTGGCGCCCAAGGCCGCAGGGCCGCGCAGCCGGGGCCCTCTACACCCCGGCTGCGCTACGGGGCGGCGACCGAGTCGCCGATCGCGGCGGGCTCGGCTTCATCTCTGATGGTTGTGGGGGTGTAAGCGGGTCGCGCGGCATTGCCGCGCGGGGTCCCGCGCCCGTCAATAGGCTGGTATGCTGGCGGCATGGCTGCCCGTACCGCGCCCGAGACCTGTCCGGTGTGCCAAGGCACGGGCTGGAAGATGCTCGCGGCGGAAGCAGGCGCGCCGGCGCGCGTCACACGTTGCGACTGCCATTTCGCCCGCCGTGGAGCGGAACTGCTGGCAGCGGCGCAGATTCCGCCCCGGTACCAGCACTGCACCCTGGAGAACTTCATCACCGAAGGGGCGCGCGAGCTGATGCTGGCGCACCGCACCGCGGTTTCGTACAGCCAGGAGTATCCGGGCGGGGTGGACCGGGACCGCAATGGGCTGCTCTTCTACGGCAACGTGGGGACGGGCAAGACGCATTTGGCGGTGGCGATTGCGGCCACGCTGCTCGAACGCGGCATCGGCTGCCGGTTTGTGGATCATCGCGCGCTGCTGAAGCAGATTCAGGGGACGTTTGATCCGTCAAATGCCGCCACCGAGCGCAGCGTGGTGCAGCCTTTACTCGAAGTCGAGGTGCTGCTGCTGGACGATCTGGGGGTGGGGCGGGCGACGGAGTGGGCGCTGGAGACGCTGCATTACATCCTCAACCACCGCTACCTGCACAACCTGGCCACGGTGGTGACGACAAACCTGGAGGAAGCCGATGCCGGCGCTCGCGCCACGGCCAGCCGGGCGATGGAAAGCACGCGCGAACCCAGCGGACCGGTCACGCTGGTGGAGGCGCTGGGTCCGCGGCTGCGCTCGCGCCTCTACGACATGTGCGTGTTTGTGGCCCTGCACGGCAGCGATTTCCGCCGCGCCAGCGCGGCGCCCCTCGTGCGCTGACCTAATCTGCGCCGGAAGGGCGGGTTTGACACCCGGACGGGCACGGCGCTATCATTACTGCTGCGCTCCGAAGCAGATCCGCCTCAATTTCCCAGCGCCGTGGACGACTGCCGGCCGGCCGTGCTGCCGGTTGGCGACCGTCCTCATTTCGCAAACCTCATGGAAGACTTCGAACAAATCCTCGAATCGTTTGAACTACAGAACCAGGCCGGCGAAGGTGAAGTGCTCAAGGGCACGGTGCTCAAGATTGACGGCGAAGACGTCGTCGTCGACGTCGGGCAGAAATCCGAAGGCGTCGTCCGTCTGCGCGAATTCGTGGATGCCGAGGGGGTGGCGCAGGTCCATCCCGGCGACATTATTGACGTAGTCATCGAGCATGAAGGGGGCGAGCGGGGGCTGCGGCTTTCGCACGAGCGGGCGGCGCGGCTGCGCCTGTGGGACGAGCTCGAGCACGCGCACGAGCAGGCCACCATCATGCAGGGCCGCATCCTGGACCGCATCAAGGGCGGGCTGGCCTGTGACATCGGGGTGAAGGCGTTTCTACCGGGCTCGCAACTGGACCTGCGCCCGGTGCGCAACCTGGATTCGTTTCTGGGGCAGGAAGTCCGCGTCCGCATCATCAAGCTGAACAAGAAGCGCGGCAACATCGTGGTGTCGCGCAAGTCGGTGCTGCAGGAGGAGGTCGAGGGGCGCCGCGCCCACACCCTGGAATCCCTGGAAGAGGGCCAGGTGGTCACCGGCGTGGTCAAGAACGTGACCGAGTACGGCGTGTTTGTGGATGTGGGGGGCATTGACGGGCTGCTGCACGTGAGCGATCTGTCGTGGGGACGGGTGGCGCACCCGAGCGAGATGGTGCAGCCCAACGACGAGATCACGGTCAAGGTGCTCAAGTTCGACAAGGCGCGCATGCGCGTGTCGCTCGGCTTCAAGCAACTGCTGCCCGATCCCTGGGCCGATGCCAAGGAGCGCTATCCGGTGGGGGCGCGGGTGACGGGCAAGGTGGTCAGCATCACCGACTACGGCTGCTTTGTGGAACTGGAGCAGGGCATCGAGGGGCTGATCCACATTTCCGAGATGTCATGGTCGAAGCGCACCAAGCATCCGTCGAAGATCGTGGCCATGGAGCAGCCGATGGAGGCGGTGGTGCTGGACGTGAACCCGGGCGAGCGGCGCATGTCGCTGTCGCTGCGGCAGGCGCAGAGCAACCCCTGGGAGTCGCTGTCGGACCGGTTTGCGCCGGGCAGCATCGTCGAGGGACGGGTGCGCAACCTGACCGATTTCGGGGCGTTTGTCGAGATTGAGGACGGCATTGACGGGCTGGTGCACATCAGCGACTTCTCCTGGACCAAGCGCATCCAGCACCCCTCCGAAGTGGTGAAAAAGGGGGACAAGGTACGGGCCAAGATCCTCAGCATTGACGTGGACAACCGGCGCTTGTCGCTGGGCATACGGCAGCTTGAACCCGACGCCTGGGAGATGTTCTTTGCCACCCGCCAACTGGGCGAGGTGCTGCCCGGCAAGGTGCTGCGTCTGGCTCCGTTCGGGGCTTTCATCGAGCTGGAGGGGGGCATCGAGGGGTTGTGCCACAACTCGGAGATCAACCCGGCCATTACCGAGGGGCAGCCGCCCGTGGTCGGGCGCGAGTACGAGTTCAAGATCATCAAGCTGAGCCCGGGGGACAAGAAGATCGGGCTGAGCCTGCGCTCGGCGCTGCACGGTGCCGAGCGCGACCTGCTGGATTCCTACCGGCACCAGCCCTCGAACGCGGGTACGACCATCGAGGAGCACGTCTCGCACAAGCGGGCAGGCAACGAGCAGACCTCCTGAAGACATCTCAGTGGGGATGGCCTCTCATACTACCCGCGATCACGACGAGATTCAGCGCTGGGCGGAAGCGCACGGCGCCACGCCCTCGGTGGTGAGCCGCACCGGCGGCATGCTGCGCTTTGAATTTTCCGACAATCCAGGCGAGTTGTCGGAGGTGAGCTGGGACGATTTCTTCCAGGTCTTCGACGAGCGCGGCTTGGAGCTGGTGTACGACGACAAGCGCGGCAGCCGCTTTCACAAGCTGGTGTACCCGGAAACCGTGGAAGGAAAGGCGGCGGCGCCGCGGCGGGGACGGGCGAAAATCGAGCCCATCCGCGGGCGTGGGGAAACGCGGGCCGGGGCGTCCAAAACCGCCGCGAGTAGGACGGCGGCGGGGAGGACGACGGGGAGAAAGACGAGCAGCAAGCGGCCGGCGAAGGCGAAGCCGCGCGTGACGCGCACCGGAACCAAAGCCGCAGCCAAAAAATCCACCTCGACCCGGCGCCACCCGCGGGCGGCCTAGCTAATCAGCCGTTGCTGCCGGCGATGGGAGAAACCAGGACGGAAAGCTGGGAGCTTTTTTCCTCCCACTGCGCATAGAGGCGTGCGCGCTCTTCAACACGCCGCTGGTAGGCGACCACGGTCGCCTGCGCGCGCTCGCCGTCGCGGAACGTGGTCTCCGCCGCCAACTCCGACTCCAAGCGCTTGACCTCCTCCTCGGCGCCGGCAATGGCGCGCTCCAGCTCGGCAACGGAGTTGCGCAACGCCTGCTGACGTTGCGGATTGACGCGCTTGGCTTTTTCGGTGCGGCGAGCGTCCGAGGCCGGGGCAGATGAACCGGCGGGTTTCGACTCGGGTTGGGGTTGCTGGGCCGCCTGCTCCGCGTGCCAGCGGTACTGCTCGTAATTGCCCGGATAGACCTCGACGCCGCCGCCAGAGCCGAAGGGCGTGACGTGGATGATCCGGGTGGCCAGGCCGTCAATGAAGGCGCGGTCGTGGGAGACGAAGATCACGGTTCCGTTGTAGCGCTGCAAGGCGGCGAGCAGCACCTCCTTGGCCTGCAGGTCCAAGTGGTTGGTCGGCTCATCGAGCAGGAGGCAGTTGGAGGGTTGCAGCAGCATGCGCGCCAGCGCGTAGCGGTTGCGCTCGCCGCCGCTGAGCACGCCGATGCGCTTGAAGACGTCGTCGCCGTGGAATAGGAAGCTGCCGAGCAGGGTGCGGAGCCGGGGCACCATGAGCGCCGGGCTGATGTCGGTCAGATCGTCGAGGATGCGGCGCGTGGGATCGAGGGCTTTGTACTGGTCCTGGGCGAAGAAGTCCACCGTGACCTGGTGGCCTTCGATGCGCTCGCCCGCGTCGGGCGGTTCCACGCCGGCGAGAAGCCGCAGCAGCGTGCTCTTGCCGGCGCCGTTGGGTCCGATGAGGCCGATGCGGTCGCCGCGCTCGAGCACGATGTCGAGGTTCTCAAAGACGCGGGTTTCGCCGTAACTTTTCGCGGTGCGGCGCAACTCGATCACCCTGCGCCCGCTCGGCTTGGGCTGGGGGAAGGAGAAGTGGAGGGTCTCCTGCACGGGCGGGATCTCGATTTCCTCCAGGCGATCGAGTTCCTTGATCCGGCTCTGGACCTGGGAGGCCTTGGTGGCCGTGTAGCGGAATCGGTTGATGAAGGTCTCGAGCTGCTCGCGGCGCTCCTTCTGGTTGCTGTAGGCGGCGCGCAACTGCTCCACGCGCTCGTCGCGCTGGCGCAGGAAGCTCGAATAGTTTCCGGTGTAGACGGTGATCCTCTCCCGGCCCATCTCGATCACCTTCTCCACCACGGCGTCGAGAAAGTAGCGGTCGTGCGAGACCAGAAGACAGGTGTTGGGATAGCGGTTGAGGTAGTCCTCGAGCCAGTTGCGGGTTTCAAGATCGAGATGGTTGGTAGGCTCGTCGAGCAGCAGCACCTGCGGTTCGGCGAGCAGAAGCTTGGCCAGCGCGATGCGCATCTGCCAGCCGCCGCTGAAGTCCTCGCAGGGGCGGTCCATATCGGCCGGGGTGAAGGCCAGGCCCTTGAGGATGGTGCCGATTTTTGCCTCCAGCGAGGGCCCTCCGCCGACCTGAAACTGATGCTGCAGATCGGCGTAACGCTCGAACAGGCTGAGATCGTCGGTGTGCTCGAGCCGGGCCTCGACTTCGAGCAGCTCGCGCTCGACCGCCATGAGATTGGCAAACACGGACCGGCACTCTTCCACCAGCGAGCGTCCCTGGGCATGCAAGCCGTCCTGGGGCAGATAGCCGACGGTTTGATCGCGGTTCTGCACCAGCTTGCCGTCATCGAGCGTGTCCAGGCCGGCGATGAGGCGCATGAGCGTGGTCTTGCCGCTGCCATTCGGGCCCACCACGCCGGCGCGGGTCCGGTCAGGGATCAGCAAGTCCACGTTCTGGAATAAGGTACGACCGCCAAAGTGCTTGGCAGCGCCAGTGAGCTGAATCATTTCTCTTTGCGGGGCGGCTCGCGCCGCTGGCATGGGGCGCGGATGCGCCCCTATGTTCAGTATACGACGGCGTGCCGATTCAGGGCTGCTTGGATGCCCCGCCGTAGGTGCCGATGGTGTCGCCTGCCTCGTTGAGGATGGTCATTTTCTGACCGGCCAGGGCTTGGGCCAAGCTGGGCTCGATGCGATGGACATCGCCGGTGATGACGATCACCAAGTGCTTGGGCTGGATGACGGCTTGCGCGGCGCTAAGGGCATCGGCGGCCGTGACTGAATGGAGGTTATCCACGTAGTTGGCGAGCCAGGAGGAGGGCAGGCCGTAGATCGCCTGGGAGAGCATGGCGCGGGCGAGGTCGCTTTGCGTCTGCAGACCGATCATATAGGCGCCGGTGAGATAGTTTTTGGCGCGGATCAGCTCCTGAGCGCTGGGCGGGGCGGTGCGGAGACGGCCGAGTTGCGCGAGGATTTGGCGCAGCGCGGCGGCGGTCGCGGGCGTGGGGACGTGGGTGGAGAGGGTCCAGGCGCCCAGGTCACGATAGGCGGCATCGGAGCTGTGGACAAGCCGGCGGTCCATGCGCTCCTCGAGAACCTGGAGGGCGATGCGAAAGGCGAGATAGCTGGACGCAGTGCGGGTTAGGCCAACATTGCCGGCGAGGATGGTGCTGGCGGCCGCGCCCGGGCGCTCGATCAAGACCAGTTGCGGCGTGGACGGATTGGAGACGGCGGGCGAGGGTGGCGGCAGCGGGATGCCGAGCCTCCAGTCGCCGAAGTATTGCTGCACCAGGTTGTGCGCGCGGGCCGCAGGTATGTCTCCGACGATGACGATCGTTGCCTGATTGTTGGGGAGGAAATATTTTTGGTGAAACGCCACCAGCGCGGCCCGTGTGATCTGGGGAATCGAGGCGGCGGTGGCGCCGGTGATGGCGTAGGGATTGGCCCCGAAGAGCAACCGGTGGAATGTGGCCCTGGCGACGGCCGGCGCGCGCGCTCGGCGGGCGGCGACGGCCAGGCGCAGCTCGGTCTGCTCGCGCGCGACGGCGGCGGCGGGAAAGGCCGGGTGCAGTACGAGGTCAGACACGAGTTCCAGCAGCGGCTGCGCACTGCTGTTGAGCGCGCGGGCGTTCACGTAGAGGAAATCTTGATCCGCGCCGAAGGACATGGTGCCGCCCATCGCGGCCAGGGCGGCGGCGATCTCGGGGGCGCTGCGCGTATCCGTGCCGGCGCTCAGCAGCGCCGCTTCGGCGCGGGCCAAACCCGCCGTGGCCGGCGTGAGACGCGAGGCTCCGGCACGCAGGGTGACATGGATGGTGACCAGAGGAAAGCGCCGGTCCTGGACGACGATGATGCGCAAACCGTTGGGCAACTGGTCGGTCTGGAAGATGGGCAGAGAAAAACCGAGGAGCGGGGCGATTTGCGGCGCGTGGTCCATGAAGGCCGGGGCTTGTTGGACTTTGACTGGCGCGGGCTCCAGCGCGGCTGTGCTGCGCATCGCCGCACCGGCGCCTAGCGCCAATCCCACCGCCGTCACCACGCCCAGGAGTACGGTACGGCGCATGGCTTAGTGACCTCCCGGGGTGGCGGGCGCGGGCGGGGCCGGAACATCCACAATGACGTTGGCCCGCGCGCCGATCAGATAGGTTTGCGCCGCGTGCTCGAGATCGTCGGAGGTGACATTGAGGAAATGCCCGATCTCGGCGTTCACGGCTCCCGGTTTGCCGTCGAGCAGCGCCGACAACGCCAGCATGCGATTGCGTCCGAGCGTGGTTTGTCCGGAGGCGATCCATTCCGACTCGAGCATCGCTTGCCACCGGCGCAGCGCGGTCTGCGATACGCCGGTGGCCTCCAGTTGATGGATCTGCTGCATCACGAGGCCTTGGATGAGCGCGGGCGCCGTGCCCGGCTTAAAGATCACGAACGCGCCGAACAGGCCGGGGGATTGATAGCCGCGGTAGCTGTCGAACGGATAGCCGAGTCCGCCGGTGACGGTGAGCGCGACTTGATGATCAGCCACCAAGGATTGATAGAGCGCGGCGCCGTGCCCGGCGAACAGCAGCCGGGACAGCATCGCGAGCGCATAGTAATCGCGGGAGCCACGCGGCGGGCCTTGCCAGGCGATGCTGAGCGCGGGCAGGTGCGCCATGGGATCGCGCAGCGTTTCGGAGCGCGGCGCGGACGCTGGTCGGCTCTGGGCGGGTGCGGCCGCCGGCAGCGGCGGGAGTGGGCCGCCGCTGGGAATCCAACCGAAGTACTTCTGCACCAGCGGTTTGACCTGGGCGGCTTCAAAGGCGCCGACGATGGTCAGGATGCAGTTGCGCGGGGTGAAGTATTCGTGCGCCCATGTGCGCGCGGCGCCCAAGTCGGGCGTGGCCGGGGCGACGGGCCATCCCCAAGCCTGCTGCTGCACAGCGCCGTGCAGCAGCGGCCCGTAGGGAGTGTTGGCGACGCGCAGGCGGGCTTCTTGCGCATACAACTGAATTTGCTGCTGCCCGGGTGGGCTTGGGGGAGCAAGGGAGGCGAGGCGGTCGGCGTCGAGCCACATCACGGCCTCCAGCGCATTGCTGGGGACGGTCTCGTGGAAGTAGGTATAGCCCGGCCGCACGGTGACTCCGCCGGTACCGCCGTAAGCGGCCAGCAAGCGCGTGAACGCGCTGCCAGGCGCATGCGCCGAGCCGGCAAACATCAGGCGTGCCGCTGTGCGCGCGGCGGCTTGCGGCGGAAGTGGCGGCGAGGCAAACAACATGCTCTCGGTCACCAGAGGCAGCGAATAATCCTGGGAGAGGATGACGCGCAGGCCATTGCTCAGCTTGAACTCGACGAACGGGATCTGCGGCACCTGCATTTGCTGCAGGGTCTGGCCGGACAAGCCAGCAGCGAGCAGCAGTGGCAGCAGGAGGATGCGGCGGCGCATGTTCTTTGAGCATGCCATGATAAAGCCGTATGGTGCCAGCACAGGGGCAGGAGCTGGCGGCGTGGCTGCCGCAACAGCGCTGGTATGGCGCCAAGAGCGCGGCGATCACAGGTGTAAGCATCGCCGATCGCTGTGCCGAATTGGCGCTGGTGGATGTCGCCGCGGAGGGCTTGCCCGTGGCGCGATACGCGCTGCCGGAGCTGACGGGTGAGGGTCTTGCCGGCGAGGCGGTGCGAGCGCGCTGGTTCCGGCTGCTGGGCGCCTCGGCCGAATTGGGCGGCCCGCACGGGCGATTCCGCTTCGAGGCGCTGCAGCGGCTGGGGGCGTCGGCCTCGAGCCGATTGCTGGGAGCCGAGCAGAGCAACACGTCGGTGCTGTACGGCGATGAGCGGGGAGCGGCGCGCTGGCTGCTGAAGTTGTTCCGGCGCGTGCAGGAGGGGGAAAATCCCGATTTCGAGATCCCGCGGGCGCTGGCGCAACATACGGCATTCCGCAATGTTCCCGCCGTGAGCGGGCGGCTGCTCTATGAGGCGGAAGGGAGGGCCGCGGCCACACTGGCGGTGGCGCAGGAGTTTGTGCCGAACCAGGGCGACGGATGGGAGTATGTGCTGCGGCAACTGCGCAGCGGAGCGGGCGAAGCGCTGCTGCCGGAGATGGGGCAATTGGGGCGCCGCACGGCGGAGATGCACTGCGCGCTGGCTCTGATCGCTGAACCAGACTTTCGGCCGGAGCCGATCACGGC
>JBOGKL010000013.1:0-4926 GCA_050745525.1 Terriglobales bacterium
TTGTATACTATACATGTCGTAGGCGAGCGGGGGCTCCCCTTCCGGCTTGCGCGTCCGCACGGGGATGGGCAGTTTGGGCGGGCGTTCCTTGCGCACGGCGACCGGCCCGGCGCCGGGCCCGCCGCCGCCGTGGGGCGTGGAGAAGGTCTTGTGCAGGTTCAAGTGCATCACGTCCACGCCGAAGTCGCCGGGGCGAGCGCGCCCCACCAGCGCGTTCATGTTGGCCCCATCCATGTAGAGCATGCCGCCGCGCTCGTGGACGAGATCAGCGATATGGTGAATCTCCTCTTCGAAGATGCCCAGCGTGTTGGGGTTGGTGAGCATGAGCGCGGCCACGTCGCCGCTCATCTGCCGCTCCAGGCTGGACATGTCCACGGTGCCGTCGGCGTTGGACTTGAGATTCTCGACCTCGTAGCCGGCGATGGCCGCGGTGGCCGGATTGGTGCCGTGGGCGGAGTCGGGGATGAGAATCTTGCGCCGTGCGTCGCCGCGCGCGGCCAGGGCCGCGCGCACCAGCAGAATGCCGGTGAGCTCGCCCTGCGCGCCGGCGGCGGGCTGGAGCGTGATCGCGTCCATGCCGGTGATTTCCAGCAGGTAGTCCGAGAGCAGCGCCATCACGCGCAGCGCGCCCCGCGACAGCTCCTCCGGCTGCAGCGGATGCCCATCGCCCATGCCCTCGAGGCGCGTTACCAGCTCATTGATGCGCGCGTTGTACTTCATCGTGCATGAGCCCAGCGGATACAGACCCGTATCCACGCCGTAGTTCCACGTGCTCAGACGCGTGAAGTGGCGGATCACCTCGAGCTCGCTGACCTCAGGAAAATCACGGACCTCGGCGCGCTCGGCGGCGAGCGAAACCGGAGGCACGTCGAGCCCGGGCAGTTGATAGCCGCGCTTGCCCGGTGCGGAGACTTCAAACAGCAGCGGCTCGTTCTGCACCAGATGATGCGCGGCGCGCGCGCCGGCGGGACGGGAGCGGTCGGAACTGGATGGAGCGGGTTCAGGCATGGCTAAGAAGAGCGGGCAAACGGTCAAGTTGGGAGCGCGGCATCACCTCGGTGGCGCAGACGAGCAGCGATTCGCCCAACTCGGGGTAATCGCGGCGCAGGGGAAAGCCGGGAATGACCTTTTCGCGGGTCAAGGCCGGCGTGAGCTGGGCGAGCGGGCGCTTCAGCTCGACGACGAACTCGTGGAAACGCGGCGCGGGGAAGCGGACCTTGAGCCCGGCCTGGGCGCACGCCCCGGCCAGGTAGGCGGCCTTGGCCAGGTTCTGCTGCGCCAGCTCGCGCAGACCCTCTTTGCCGTAGGTGGCCATGAAGATGCTCGCCATGAGCGCGCACAGCGCCTGGTTGGTGCAGATGTTCGAGGTGGCCTTCTCGCGCCGGATGTGCTGCTCGCGGGTCGAGAGCGTGAGCACAAACCCACGCCGTCCCTCGCCGTCGCGCGCCTCCCCGACCAGGCGCCCCGGCATCTGCCGGATGAACTTCTCCCGGCAGGCGAGCATGCCCGCGTATGGTCCACCGAACCCGACCGGAATGCCGAAGCCCTGCATCTCCATGGCCACGATGTCGGCCGCCTCCGGCGGCGGCAGCAGGCCGAGCGAGACCGGTTCGGCGATGACGGCGACGAGCAGCGCGCCGCGGGCGTGGGCGATTTCCGCCGCCGCATTCCAGTCCTCGATGGTGCCGAAGAAGTTGGGGCTTTGCACGGCCACGGCCGCGGTCGCGTCGCTCACGGCCGCGCGCAGCGCGTCCACATCGAGGCGGCCGTCGTCGCGGTAGCCGATTTCGGTGATGGGAAACCCGCGGTTGCGCGTCAGCGTGGCCAGCACCTGGCGGTATTGCGGATGGACGGTGCGCGCGACCACGAGTCCGTCGCGGCCCGTCACCCGCGCCGCCATCATGCAGGCTTCATTGAGCGCGGTCGAGCCGTCGTACATGCCCGCGTTGGCCACGTCCTGGCCGGTAAGCTGGCACACCATGGTCTGGAACTCGAAGATGGACTGGAGCGTGCCTTGCGCGATCTCCGGCTGGTAGGGCGTATAGGCGGTGAACCATTCGCCGCGGCCGATGAGGTTGTCCAGGTGCGCGGGGCGGAAATGATGATACGCCCCGGCGCCCAGGAACGAAGTAAACGCGGGCGCGTTGTCGCGGGCGGCCTGCTGAAACCAGCTCAGGATTTCCGCTTCCGAACGCCCGGGAGGAATGGCGAGCGGGCGGTTGAGACGGCAGTATTCCGGGATGTGGCTGAACAGGCCGTCCACCGAAGACAGACCCAGCTCGTCCAGCATCGAACGCCGGATGGGATCGGAAGTTGGCAGGTACCGCAAGGCTAGTGCGCTGCCTCCGCTTCGGCCACGAAGGTCTCGTAGGCGGCCGCATCCATCAGCTTGGCGGCCTCGGCCGGGGCGCTCAGCTCGACCTCCACCATCCAGGCGGCGCCGTGCGGGTCCTGGTTGATCAGCTCGGGCGACTTCGCCAGCTTGTCATTGACGGCGGTGATCTTGCCGCTAACCGGGGCGTAAACTTCCGATACCGCCTTCACCGACTCCACCGTGCCCAGCGGTTCGCCGGCCTTGAGTTCGGCGCCGAGGGCGGGCAACTCGACGAACACGATGTCGCCGAGTTGATGCTGGGCGAAGTCGGAGATGCCGATCTTGGCTGTTTTGCCGGACGGCGCAACCCATTCATGTTCTTTGGTATAGCGATATTTGCTGGGATACGACATGAGCTTCCTTTCCCCTCACCTCGCACGCTTATAAAAGGGCAGCGGCACCAGGCGCGCGCGTGCCGTGCGCGAACGGATCTGGACGTCAAACTCGTTCCCTGGCGCCGACAGTGCCACGGGAACGTAGGCCATGCCGATGTTGCGGCTCTGGCCGGGAATGGGACCGCCGCTGGTGACCCGGCCTACCGCCTTGCCGCCGTGCAGCAGGGGGTAGCCTTCGCGCGCGATGCCGGGCTCGCACATCTCGAAGCCTACCAGCGTGCGCCCGACGCCGGTCTCGGCCTGGCGCTCGATAATGGCCTTGCCCAGGAACTCCGGCTTGCCCAGCTTGGTGATCCAGGCCAGGTTGGCTTCCAGAGGCGTGGTGGTGTCGTCAATCTCGTGGCCGTAGAGGGCCATGCCCGCCTCCATGCGCAGCGTGTTGCGGGCGCCGAGGCCGCAGGGCAGAATGCCCTCGCCGCGGCCGGCCTCGAGCAGGCCGATCCAGACGTTTTCCGACTCCTCGGGATCGAAGTACAGCTCGAAGCCGTCCTCGCCGGTATAGCCGGTGCGGGCGAGGATGCACTCGACGCCGAGCACCTTGCCGATGGTGAACCAGTAGTACTTGATCGGCGCCAGGGCAATCGAGGTCAGCGGCTGCAGGATTTTCAAGGTGGCCGGACCCTGCAGCGCCAACTGCGTATAGCCGTCGCTGACGTTGATCACTTGCGCGTCGAAACGATTCTGCGCGCAGATGTACTGAAAGTCCTTTTCGCAGTTGCCGGCATTGACGACCAGCCAGTAATGGTCGTCGGCGAATTTGTGGACGAGGAGGTCATCCACGAAGGTGCCCTGCGCGGTCATCAGGCCGCTGTACTGCGCCTGATCGAACTTGAGGCGCGAGGCGTCATTCGAGGTGACATGCTGGATGAGCGCCAGCGCTTCCGGACCGCGCACGGCCAGCTCGCCCATGTGGCTGACGTCGAAGAGCCCGGCGCGCTCGCGCACGGCGCGGTGCTCGGCGATGATGCCGCTGTATTCGACCGGCATATCCCAGCCGCCGAACTCGACCATTTTGCCGCCCAGGCGGCGATGGACGGCATTGAGCGCGGTGCGGCGTATGGGCGCGGGAGCCGGTACGGGGTTTTCGCTCAAGGGGCCTCCACTGGGAATTTGTACGTTAGCATGGAGCGTGGATCCAACGCCAGAAGCAGCGCGCGCGACGGCGGCGGGAACCAGCGCCTTTGCGGCGCGTTTCCCCGCCTACGGCGGCACCCTCCATTTTCGCAAACTCCGGCTCCCGGCACCAGATGCCGCCGCCGTCCAGGTTTCCTCGCTGGGCCTGGGCACCTACCTGGGGGCCGAGGACGCGGCTACCGACGCCGGCTACGCGGCCGCGCTGCGGGCGGCGCTGGCGGGCGGCATCAACCTGATTGACACGGCCATCAACTACCGCAGCCAGCGCAGTGAGCGCGTGATCGGCCGCGTGTTGCGCGAGGATGGGGTGGCGCGGGAGGAAGTATTTGTCTGCTCCAAGGCCGGCTACATTGCCGAGGGCGCGGTGCTGCCGCCGGGTCTGATCCGGCCGGGCGAGATGGCCGCCGGCTGCCACGTGATGGCGCCGGTGTTTCTCGCCCACCAGTTGCAGACGAGCCTGGAAAACCTGGGTCTGGAGGCACTTGATGTCTTCTACCTGCACAATCCGGAAACACAGCAGGCCGAGCTGAGCCGCGAGGAGTTTTACCGGCGTGTGCGCGAGGCCTTCACGCTGTGCGAGCGGCAGGTCGAGCAGGGGCGTATAGGCGCCTACGGCATCGCCACCTGGAGCGGGTTGCGCGTGCCCCCTGACGCGGCGGAGTACCTGGACCTGAACCGCATGGTCGCCATTGCCCGCGACCTGGCGGGGGAAGGGCATCACTTCCGCTTCGTGCAGATGCCCTACAACCTGGCCATGCCCGAGGCCTACACGCTGCTGAACCAGTGCGTGGAGAAGCCGCCGTATGTTTCGACCCTGAACGCGGCCTACCGGCTGGGGCTGCACGTGATCGCTTCGGCCTCGCTGATGAACGGCCGCCTGCACATGCTGCCCGAGGACGTGCGCCGCCATCTGCAACCCTTCCTGCCGGAGGCGGCCAGCGATGCCGAACTGGCGCTGCAGTTTGTGCGCTCGACGGCGGGCATTACGGCGGCGCTGGTGGGCATGGCCGATCCGGCTCACGT
>JBOGKL010000014.1:0-6196 GCA_050745525.1 Terriglobales bacterium
CCACCAGCCCGCCACCTTCGGCCTGCGCGTCGGCGGCGGGCTCTCCAACACTCCCATGCTGGCCGTGCCGCTGCCGGTGCGCGTCGCCGCCGATCAGGTGGTTCCCGTCGCCGCCGCCATCGCCGGATTGTTCCGCGACCGGGACGAGTTGCGCCAGAGCCGGACCAAGGCGCGGCTGAAGTTTCTCTTCTTGCAGCACGGCTGGACGCCCGCCCGCTTCCTGGCGGAACTCGAAGCGCTCCTGGGCTTTCGCCTGCAGCGCTCCGAGCCCGATGCGCCGCCGCCATCGGATTTCCGCGATCACGTGGGCGTACACCGGCAGAAGCAGCCCGGCCTCTATTTCGCCGGCGCCAGCATCGCCCGCGGGCGCCTCGACGCCGATCAGCTCGAGGCCTTGGCCGAGGGCGCCGCGCGCTGGGGCGGAGGCGAAGTCCGCCTCACCGCCATGCAGAACGCCGTCATCCCGCACTTGCGCGAGCCCGGTGTCGCCCCGCTCGTTAAACACCTGCGCCGCTGGGACCTGCCCGTCGAAGCCTCCTCCTTCCGGCGCGGCGTGATGAGCTGCACCGGCAAGGAGTTCTGCAAGCTGGCCGTGACGGAAACCAAAGCCTTCGCCGCCGGGCTGATCGCCGAGATGGAGCGCCGCCTCCCTGGGTATCCCTTCCCGCTGCGCATCAACGTGAACGGCTGCCCCAACTCCTGCGGCCAGCACTGGATTGCCGACATCGGCCTACAGGGCATGCGCGTCAAAACGCCCGACGGGCCCGCCGACGGCTTCGATGTATACCTCGGCGGCGGATTGGGCGCCGGGGCGCGGCTGGGCCGGAAAACCCTGGGGCGCGTTGCCGCCCGTGACCTGCCCGACCGCCTCGAGTCGCTGTGCCGTTACTTCCTCGCTGAGCGTGGCGAGGACGAGAGCTTCCGCGACTTCGTTGAGCGCGAGGGCACCGAGGAACTCGAGCTGGTGCTGGGCACACTGGCAGCGGCGGAAGTGCCCCTGCGCAGCCACGACAGCTTCGTTCCGGTCGAGGAATTGGGATGACGGGTTTCGTTTCGCTGGTCGGCGCCGGCCCCGGCGACCCGGAACTGCTCACGCGCAAGGGCGAGCGCCTGCTCCGCTCCGCCGATGCCGTCCTCTACGACGAGCTCGCCAATCCCGCCCTGCTGGCGCTGGCGCCGCCCGAGTCCGAGCGCTGCTACGTGGGTAAACGCGCCCACTGCCATTCGCTGCCGCAAAGCGAGATCGCCGCCTGGATGATCGCCCGCGCCCGCCGCGGGCTGCGCGTGGTGCGCCTCAAGGGCGGCGATCCGATGATCTTCGGCCGCGGTGGGGAAGAAATTGCCGCCCTCGATGCCGCCGGTATCCCGTGGGAAGTTGTGCCCGGCGTCAGCGCGGCCACCGGCGTGGCCGCCGCCGCCGGCATTGCCTTGACCGAGCGCGGCGTCTCCGCCGGCGTGCGCTGGGTCTCAGGCCACAGCCCGATCACGGCCCAGCCCGCGCCGGGCAGCGAAACGCTCGTCCTGTTCATGGCTGCCGCGCACCTCGAGCCACGGATGGAAGAATTGCAGCAGGCGGGCTGGGCGCCCGGCACCCCCGTCGCCGTCATCGAACGCGGCACGCTCGGCGCCGAGCGCCGCCTCGATAGCACCGTCGCTGGTATCGCGGCCGCAGCCGCCGCCGCGCGGGTCGAGTCGCCGGCCTTGGTGATTGTGGGCGCCGTCGCCGTACCCCGGCGCCAGTACCGTCAGTCCTTCAGCGCCCCCGCGCCCGCACCCGGCCTCATTCTCATGGCGCACGGCTCGCCACTGCCCGGCGGCCAGCTCGGCGTCGAGCGGCTGGCGCGCGAGCTCGCCGCGCCCGGCCAGTTCACGCGCGCGGCCTTCCTTCCGCCCGTCCGCCCCAGCTTGGGCGAGGCGGTTACGGCCGCCTACGAGAACGGCGTGCGCACCCTCGCCGTCGTGCCCTACTTCCTCGCTCCCGGCCGCCATGTCGCCTGCGATCTGCCGGAGCTGGTCGCCGCCGAACGCCGGCGCTACCCCGGACTGCACATCGAGCTGGGCGAATGCCTCGAGGGGCATCCCGCCCTGCGCACCGCGGTGCTGGCGCGCGCCCAGGAAGCATTGGCGTTACAGTAGGGGCGTGCCCGCAAAGCTTTCGCAAGGCGTGGTGCACGCCGTGCCGCCCGATTTAGCCGCAGCCCTCGGCGCCGATCCCGCCGCCCGCGCTCTGTGGGAGGACATCACCCCGCTCGCGCGCAACGAATGGATCTGTTGGGTGCTTTCGGTGAAAAAGCCCGAGACCCGGGCCCAGCACGTCGCGCGCGTGCGCTCGGAACTCAAAGAAGGCATGCGCCGCCCCTGCTGCTGGCCCGGCTGCCCGCATCGAGAACGAACCGGGCGGCCTTAGCAACAGGCGACCTTACTGTACCGGTGCCAGGATCGCGTCCAGCCGGTCCGGCGCCGACGGCACCCGCTCCAGGTGGGGAATGCGCAGCCCGCCGTGATAGTCCAGGTTCACGTTCAGCAGCCGGTCGGCGTGCTCGATCACCAGCGCGATCGGCGCCTGGCTCTGCTCGGCGGCTACCACCGCCTGGCGCAGCCCGGCAATGGAGAAACCTCTTCCGTTCACCGCCAGAAGGCGCATGCCCGGCGCCATGCCCGCCTTGAAGGCCAGGCTGTCCCACCAGACCTGCGCCACTGCGCCGTTGGCGGCCACGCTGAAACCGAGCGAGGTGCCGAAGCTCGCGCCAAAGCGGCTCAAGCCCGATGCCGCCGCCCACGGGTACTCGGTGTCGTTGTAAACCAGGCGATAGCCGCCCTCCGTGATCCCCTCCATCGGCACCGCCGGATGGATCCGGTACACCAGCGTGCGGAAGAACTTCGCCCAATCGTAGGGCTGCACCTGGTTGAGCGCATCCACAAGCTGGTTGAAGGTGTAGGTCTTGGTCACAAAGCTGCCGTTGTCCATGCCGTAGAACAGGTGCGCGAAGTCATCGAGCGACTTCTTGCCGTGGCTCAGCTCGCGGATGGTCGTATCCGCATCGAGCCAGATGAGCACGCTCTCGGTGTAGTAGTCTTCCCCGCGCAGCCAACTGGGCCAGGTCACCGGCGTGCGGTGCGCGATCATCTCCTGCGTCGTCGTGCCCTCCACCGAGCGCCAGTCGCGCCCGCGGCTGATGGCGAAGTTGGCGGCCAGGTTGGCCAGCAGGTCGCGCGTCTGCTCCGGCGTGCGCATGCCCGCACGCGCGCTCAGCACCTCGCCCCAGTACTGCGTCAGGCCCTCGTAGACCCACAGCAGATCGTCCTGCATGGGGACGTTGAAGTTCGGCGTCCACAGGTCGTAGGGGCGCCGGTACTTTCCGTTCCACGAGTGCGTGTACTCGTGCGCGAGCAGGTCGCGCTGAGCTACCCCCGCCGGCCAGTCGGTGAGATAGTCGGCCGTCGTGCCGTCCTCGCTCGACTGATGGTGCTCGAGCCCCTCGCCGCCGATCGTGTTGCTCAGCGTGAGCAGAAAGTCATAGTGCTTGTAATGATGTGCATGGAACAGCGCCAGCGCCTGCGCCGCCAGGTTGCGGTGCCACTGCAACTCCTCGGGCGTCATCTCACCCTCGGCCGCCGTGTCGGAAAAAATGTCGAGATGCACGATGTCGCCGGCGTTGGGCGACAGGTCGTAGCGATGGTAGTTCACCCCGGCGTAGAGCGGGGAATCCACCAGCGTGTTCAGCGGCACGGTGCCGAACTGCACCGTCGCCCCGTCGTGGCTGGTGGTGGTGAGCGCGGTGGCGTACTGCCAGCCTTCCGGCAGCGTCAAAGACGGTGAGAACGGAATATCGCGCGAGAAGTATCCGGCGGGATAGAGCAGCACCGAGTTCCACGACAAGTCAATGATGTTGTGGTCGAAGCTGATGCGCCCCTCGCTGCGAAGCAGCGGCGCCAGGAACTGGAAATGCACCGCGAGCGTGCTCACTCCCTCGGGCACCGTCAGATGAAAGGCGTACACGTTCACGTCACTGCGCGTCCAGGGGATGCGCTGACCGTTGCCGGTGATGACCAACCCGCCCACGTCCTTGATGGGACCGTCGAGGGCGTGGTTGCCCGGGAGCCAGCCCGGATAGAGCAGCACCAGCGGGCCCGCCGCCACCGGAATCGTCTCCTGTACTTGCACAATGCGCTGTGCCACGTTCGTAATATCGGCATGCAGTTGAATGGTGCCGGGCGCGTAGGGGACGTCGCGCGGGGTCGCCAGTGGCGGCGGCTCCGGAGCCGGCATCGGCCCCACCCCCTGCTGCGCCCCTACGAGCGCGGGCGCGAAGGAAACGAGAACCAGGACACAGACAGCGCGAAGGGACATGGCACTCCTCTTTAATGACAGCCGTCTCATTCTAGCGCATGGACGGGCGCGGCACCGCGCGCGATCCCATGTCACGCCGCCGGCGCCACCCAGATCTTCTGCGCCGCCGCCGCCGCCAATGTGACTGGGCCTGTTTCCAGCGTGAGCGTGAGTGTGCCGTCGTAATTGCGCCGCTCCACCTGCAGCGCCGTGGCCGGCCGCAGCCCCAGCCGGTCGAAGTACTCGAGCAGCCCGCGGTCGCGCTCGTGCATGCCGGCGATGCGCAGCGGCCGCCCCGCCGGAGCTTCCCACAGCGTCACCAGCCCCGCCTTGCGCCGCTCGGCAGCGCTTTTGTTGATGGGGTTGCCGTGCGGACACAGCCCCGCTTCGCCCAACTTTTCAATCAGCCGCTGCTCCACGTCGGGCGAGATCGAGTGCTCCAGGCGCTCGGCCTCCTCATGCACCTTGTACCACTCCACCCCCAGCATCTCGTGCAGCATGCGCTCGATGAGGTGGTGGCGCAGGCGCATGCGGTTGGCCAGCGCCCGGCCCTTCTTGGTGAGCTGGATGCGCCCCTGCGCGTTCACCCACGCCAGTTCATCGCGGCGCAACCGCCGCAGCGCCAGCGTCACCGCCGGCGCGCTGATGGCGAGCCAGCGGCCCAGGGTGGCGGCGATCACCGGACCCTCTTCCGATTCCGCCTCCGCGATGGCCTTGAGGTAGTCCTCCTTGGAGACGGTAAGTTCCATGCCCGCTGTGTACCCTAGCAAATCTGGCAGTAATAATCAACATAAAGTCCGGCGGTTAACTATGGTTAAATTGATGCTTGCAGCCTGCGATTGAGCCCCGCACCCGCGACCGCCCTGCCCATCCCTCGCTCGAGGGCATGCACGACAGCGTCGCCACCCCGCCCCCACAGGCCGGCTTCTGGCGCCACTGGAAGGCGTTCGTGGGCCCGGCCGTGCTGGTCAGCGTCGGCTACATGGACCCGGGCAACTGGGGCACCGACCTGCAAGGCGGCGCCCAGTTCCACTTTCAGTTGCTCTGGGTCGTGGCCGCCGCCAGCCTCATGGCCATCTTCATGCAAGTACTGGCCGCGCGCCTGGGCGTGGTCACGGGCAAGGACCTGGCCCAGTGCTGCCGCGACTGGTATCCGCGCTGGACGCGCTGGCCCAACTGGATTCTCAGTGAGATCGCCATCGCCGCCTGCGACTTGGCCGAGGTCCTGGGCAGCGCCGTGGCCCTGAATCTTTTGTTCCACATCCCGCTGCTGTGGGCCGTCATCATCACCGGCTTCGACGTGCTGCTGCTGCTCGCGCTGCAGCGCTTCGGCGTGCGCACCATCGAAGCCGTCGTCGTGCTGCTCATCGCCACCATGGGGGTGTGCTATTGGCTGGAAATTTTTGTGCTCCCGGCCACCCACCCCAGCTTCGCCGCCATGGGCAAAGCCATTATCAGCCCCAGCTTCGGCTCCCCGGCCATGATGTACGTCGCCATCGGCATTATCGGCGCCACCGTCATGCCCCACAACTTGTACCTGCACTCGGCCCTGGTGCAGAGCCGCAAGCTCCGGCGCGATCACGGTTCCCTCCGCCGCGCCCTGCAGTTCAACACCCTCGATTCCGCCGTCGCCCTCACCCTCGCCTTCTTTCTGAACGCGGCGATTCTGGTGCTGGCGGCCATGATGTTCTACGGTAAAACCGGTGTCACGCTGCCCGGCGGCGCCTTCGTCCACTTCACCGCAGAAACCGATTGGCTCCACGTCGCCTACCTCACGCTCGCGCCCCTGCTCGGCACCGTCGCCGCCAGCTTTCTGTTTGCCATCGCACTGCTGGCCAGCGGCCAGAGCAGCACCATCACCGGCAC
>JBOGKL010000015.1:0-8121 GCA_050745525.1 Terriglobales bacterium
ATCACGGGGTGATGTACTCATCGCCGATGCCAACACCGGCTGGACCCAGCACGCCGCCCTCCGCGTCGCCGCCGCCGTCCGCGACCTGGATGTCTATCTCGAACAGCCCTGCCCCACCTACGCGCAGTGCCTCGCCGTCCGCCGCCACACCGACCGCCCCTTCATCCTCGACGAGGTGATGGATAGCGTGGATATGCTTCTGCGCGGCGCCCAGGACCACGCCATGGACGTCATCAACCTGAAGATCTCCAAGGTCGGCGGCCTCACCCGCGCCCGCCAAATCCGCGATCTCTCTGTTTCGCTCGGAATCGCTATGACCATCGAGGACACCTGGGGCGGAGACATCACCACTGCCGCCATCGCTCACCTCGCCCACAGCACCCCCGAGCGTTATCTGTTCTCCACCACCGACTTCAACTCCTACGTCACCGTCTCCTTCGCCGACGGCGCACCCCAGCGCCGCCAGGGCCGCCTCTCCTCCTCGCTCCAGCCCGGCCTCGGCGTCCGCCCCCGCCTCAAGCTCCTGGGCAAACCCGTCCTCGACGTGCACCGCTAGTCGGCGGCCTGAGGGCGCGAGCCTCTTGCGCGGGGAGCCCGAGGCGCAGCCTCGGGCGAGGAGGTGTGAGCGCAGTTACAGCTCACGCCGCAGGCTCTCTGCGACCTTATGGCGGGGACGACGGGGCTCGAACCCGCGACCTCCGACGTGACAGGCCGGCGTTCTAACCAACTGAACTACGTCCCCGCGCTCAACGACAGATCCACTGACGAACCGTGGTGGGCGATCACGGGCTCGAACCGTGGACCTTCTGCTTGTAAGGCAGACGCTCTAACCAACTGAGCTAATCGCCCTCGGCAGATTTTCATTGTAACCGACTTCGGTGGAATATATTGGACTGAGCAGGATCGAGGAGGTCCGTGTGCGCAACAGCTGGCGCGCCCTGAGGCAGCATCCGCTGGTCAGCCTGGTCGCGGTGATATCGCTGGCGCTGGCCATCGGCGCCAACACCGCCGTCTTCAGCGTGTGGGCCGCGCTCATGCGGCACACCGTGCCGGTCGAACAGCCGGACCGGCTGCTCGCCGTCTACAACGTCGCGCCCAGCATTCCCGGCACCGGCTACATGCCCGTCTCCCATCTCGACTTCCTGGACTATGCGCGCGCGGGGGTCTTCAGCGCCGCCTACGAGCTCCACCAGGCGCCGGTCGCGTTCGGCACGCGCGGCGAGACGGTGCAGGTCACCACCGACCTGGTGAGCGGAAATTATTTTGACGTGCTCGGCGTCCGCCCGACGCTGGGCTCTGTGTTCCACGCCAGCCAGACGCGCGCCGCCGGCGCCGGTGCGCTCGTGGTCTTAAGTCACGAGTTTTTCGAGAACCGCTTCCATGGCAGTACCGCCGTCGTGGGCAGCAGCATCACGCTCAACGGCGTCGCCTTCACTGTGCTCGGCGTTGCACCGGCCGATTTCTCCGGCACCGGCGCGCTGCAAGGCGCCGACCTCTGGGCGCCGATGAGCATGCACAAGACGCTGCTCCCGGCGACGCTGGAAGCCTACTTCATGGCGCGCAACGCGCAGTTCTTCAGCGTTGTGGGACGGATGCGTCCGGGCGTGACGGCGGCCCAGGCGGAGGCCGCCGTGCGCCTCATCGGCGAACGCCTTGCCCGTCAATACCCCAAAACCGATTCTGTGCTCCGGGCTACGGCCCTCCCGTTGCCCCAAGCCAGCCTCGACCCGAACCAGCGGCCCATCTACTCGTTGGCACTCATCATCATGCTGGCCGTGGTCGGCATGGTACTGCTCATCGCCTGCGCCAACGTGGCCAACCTGCTGCTGGCACGGGCGCACGCGCGGCGCCGCGAGATGGCCGTGCGCATGGCGCTCGGCGCCAGCCGCAAACAGATCGCACGGCAACTGCTGGGCGAGTCTTCGCTGCTGGGTGTGGCCGCGGCCGCCGGCGGCCTTCTGGTCGCCGCCGCCGGCGAGAGGCTCGTCTGGATCAATCGCCCGCAGGCAATGCAGGCCGCGGCCGTGCATCTGCGTCTTAGTCCGGGCGTGCTGGCGTTCGGCCTGGGCATGGCCATCCTGGCTACGCTGTTGTTCGGCTTGGCGCCGGCACTGCTGGCCGCGCGCGCCGATCCCCAGCAGGCATTGCGGGGCGCCGCCAACGGCCGCGGCCGCCGGCGGCATCGGGTGCTGCTCGCCTCCGAGGCCGGCTTCTCGCTCGCCGTTCTCATCCTCGCCGGGCTTTTCCTCGCCAGCCTGCGGCACCTGCAGCAGGCGCAACCCGGCTTTGATGCCGCCCATATCGCCTCCCTTCATTTCGACCTCGCGGCTACCGGTTTTGTCCTCACACGTCCGGGCGCGGTGGACCGGCTGTCGAGCTTCGAGCAGACGCTGCTGCAACGGGTGCGGCGCGAGCCGGGCGTGGCCAGCGCGACGCTCGCCAGCGGCACGCCCATGGCAGCCATGAGCGTGCAGCGGGGATTCATGCGGTTCGGGGAGGCGCAGTCGGAACATCCTCAAATGCACGTCGCCGAAATCGAAAGCATTGCTCCCGGATCGTTTTTTCGTACGATGGAAATCCCCTTGCTCGCCGGACGCGATTTCCTGCCCACCGATAGCGCGAGCGCGCCGCGGGTCATGATCGTCAATCAGACTTTTGCCCACGAGACCTGGCCCGGACAGGATCCCATCGGCAAGCGGATTGTGTTCCACGACGAGCCTGCGCCCACCGTGGTCGTGGGCGTCGTGCGCGACAGCGTCTACACCTCGCTCACCGAAGGTCCAATTGCCTTCGCCTACCTGCCGCTGTCCCAGGAGCCCTTCGCCGGCCTGGGGCTGATCGTGCGCAGCCAAGGCCCGCCCGATGCCGTGCTCGGAGAGATGCGGCAGGCGGTCCGGGCCGTCAACCCCGAGCTGCCACTCACGCACGTGCAGCCGGCGACGGTGGCCATCCGCCGGTCGCTGTGGGCGGCGCGCATGGGCGCGGCCTTGCTGGCAATTCTGTCCGCGCTCGCAACGCTATTGGCGGCCATCGGAGTATACGGAGTCGCCGCGTACGAAGTGCGGCAGCAGTGGCGCGAGATGGGTATTCGCATGGCCCTCGGCGCCGGCCGCAGCCGCGTCTTCGCCTCGGTGCTGCGCCGCGGCATGATACCGGTGTTGGTGGGCGTGGCCGCGGGGGTGGCCGTCGCGGCGGTTCTCGGTCATCTCGCCGCCTCGCTCCTGTTCGGCGTGGGTCCGGCCAATGCCGGCGTTCTCGGAGGTTATGCAGTTCTATTTGCCGGCATTGCCTGCCTCGCCTTGCTGATACCCGCGTGCACGGCCATGCGGGCTGATCCGGCCGTCATTCTCAAGGAATTGCAGTAGCCGCCCTCAGCCCTTGAGCGCGCCCTTGAGCGCTTGATCCAGGTCGGCGATGATGTCCTCGGCATCCTCGATGCCCACGCTCAGGCGCAACAGGTTGTCACCGATGCCGACGCGGGCGCGCTGCTTGGGCGACATGTCGCGGTGCGACGACAGCACCGGATACAGCACCAGCGACTGCACATCGCCCAGGCTCGTGCAGGGCAGGCATAGCTGAAGCCGGTCCATCAGCGCCAGAATGCCGGACCGGTCGGCGCCGCGGACTGCGAATGAGACCATCGCGCCGAAGCGCCCGCCGAACTGGCGTGCCGCCGTGGCGTGATCGGGATGGTCGTCGAAGCCGGGATAGTGCACGCGCTCGATGGCCGGATGCGCGCGCAAAAACGCGGCCACGCGCGCCGCGTTGGCGCACTGGCGCTCCATGCGCAGCGGCAGCGTGCGGATGCCGCGCAGGATCGTCCAGGCGGTGAACGGGCCGAGAATGCCGCCCACGGACTTGCGCAGGCCGTCGAGTGTAGCGAGCTCATTCGATGCCGCGGCGACCACGCCGCCCATGGCGTCGCCGTGGCCCGACAGGTACTTCGTTGCGCTGTGAACGGAAAAGTCCGCCCCCAGCTTCAGCGCCTGCAGCAGCACCGGGCTGGTGAAGGTCGCATCCACCAGCAGCTTGGCTCCGGCGGCGTGCGTCTTTTCCGCCAGCGTGGCTAGATCCGCCACGCGCAGCAAGGGATTCGAAAGTGACTCGGCCACCACCAGGCGCACGCCCGCGCCCGCCAGCGCCTGATCCAGACTATCCGGCCGGTTCAGGTCGGCGAGGCGGATCTCGATGCCCAACGGCGCCAGCACGTTCATCAGCAAACCCAGCGTGCCGCCGTAGATTTCCTGCGCACACACGATCACCTCGCCCGGCCCCACGCCGCTGGCCAGAATGGAGGCGTGCAGCGCCGCCATGCCCGAGCCGAAGCTCAGCGCTCCGTCGGCTCCCTCCAGCTCGGCCACGGCGCGCTCGAAGCCCACGCAGGTGGGGTTGCGATAACGGCCGTACATGTAGCCTTCGGCGCCTCCGGCCACGGCGTCGAGCTCGGCCGCATGGTCGTAATAAAAGCTGGCGCTGGGGTGAATGGCGGCGCTGACCGGATGGGCGCCGGCCACCGTGTCCGGCTCGCCAGAGTGAACCGCTCGGGTTGCCATGTGCATAACGCACTCAGGCTACCATGAGGGCATGGCGGATGTGCTCGATCTGCGCCAGTTTCGCGGCTTCCAGCTGGACCCCCTGCTGGCGGCGGAGACCTCCGAGTGGGACCGCATGCTGGACTGGGATTACGGCCCCTCGGCAACCTTAATCCGCCAGTATGTGGACGCGCGCATCCTGCCCGGCTATGTGCTGGTCGAGCGCACGCGCGGCCGCATGGCGCCGCTCGGCTATGCCTTCTTCGTGCAGGAGGCGCACAAGGGCATGATCGGCAACCTGTTCGTCGCCCCCGAGCACCGCAACGGCAACCACGACGCCGAACACACGCTGCTCGAGCAGATGATCGCCACGCTGACGGCGACGCCGGGGCTGGAGCGCATCGAAGCGCAACTGATGGCCTTTCCCCCGGCGCTGCTGGCTTCCCGCTTCGCGCGCCACCGCTTCACCGCCTATCGCAGGGTGTTCCTGGAGTTGGGCCTGGCGGCGGCGGAAAGCCCGTCCTCTCCAGGCGAGGCCGGCGGCGTGACCCATTTCCAGGACCTGCGACTGGAGCCGTGGGGCGGGGCCGGTTACGAGGAGGCGGCGCGGCTGATCCAGCATGCCTACCAGGATCACGTGGACAGCCGCATCAACGACCAGTACCGCAGCTTCGCCGGCGCCATCCGCTTCATGCACAACATCGCCCACTATCCCGGCTGCGGCACCTTTGACGCCTCGGCCTCGTTTCTGGCGCGCTCGCTGCGGCGGGGCGAACTCGAAGGCATGGTGCTGGCCTCGCGCGTGAAGCCCGACGTCGCCCACATCACCCAGATTTGCGTGCTGCCCGAACGCCAGCGCCGCGGCCTGGGGCGCGCCCTGCTGGCGCGCACGCTGGCCAGCCTGCGCAACCAGGGCCTGCGCGCGGTGACGCTGACCGTCACCAGCGAAAACGCCTCCGCGCTGACGCTCTACCGCGACTGCGGCTTCGTGGATTTGAGCGAGTTCGACGCCTACGTGTGGGAGCGCGGCGCATGAGCGCCACCGCGCACGACGCGAGCGCCGCCGGCAACGCTTGGCGGCAGCGCAGCCTCCGCCACTGGCAGCGGCTGCGCGATACCGCGCACGTGCTGGGTCCCAGCGCGCGCCTGCTGCTCACCACCGAAGCCCACACCTACGCCTACTCGGTGGCCGCCAACTGCCTGCTCGCTTCCCTGCCCTTTCTGTTTCTCATGCTCTGGGCCGCGCGCGTGTTCCTGCCCGGCCTCACCACGCAGCAGGCGGTGATCGCGCAACTGGCCGGCAGCTTTTTGCCCGCCGGTCACCAGGTGCTGATCTCCGACGCCATTCATCTCGCCAACCGCGAGAGCGTCCAGGTCTTCTCGCTGGTCATGCTGGGGCTGAGCAGCAGCGGCGTGTTTCTGCCGCTCGAGGTCGCCCTCAACAGCATTTGGGGATTCCCGCGCAACCGCAGCTATTTCGGCAACATGGGCGTGGCTTACTTATTGGTCCTGGCTTGCGGCGTGGTCGCCTATGGCTCGATCGTGCTGGCCAGTCTGGGCACCGCGCTCGCGCACTGGATACTGCCCGTCGCCTGGACCGGTCTGTTCGCGCTCGTGACCCGCTTCATGCTGGTGCTGACGACGGTGCCGGCGGCGATTCTGATTTTCTTCCTGATCTACTGGAAGCTGCCCAACGGAACGCTGTCGGCCGAGCAGGTCTTTCCGGCCGCCGTGTATACCGGCGTTCTGGCCGAGATCCTGAAGTGGATCTTCCCCGTCGTCATCCCCTGGTTTGATTTCGACCGCATCTACGCCAGCCTCACGCTGGCGGTGATCCTGCTCATCTGGGGCTACATCGGCGCCTTGCTGCTGCTGCTCGGTGCCAGCCTCTCGGCGCGGGGTGTGGTGCTGCTGCCGGCGGTGCGCATCAAGCTGCCGTTGTACCATGATCTGCGCGCCTGGTACGCCAGTCACGTGCGGACATAAGCAATTTAAAGGCCGCTCAGCGCCCGTCGCGGGGATAGAATAGGCGCATATGCAGCCGGTGCCGGAATCGCCGCACGCGCTCGGTCCGCTGGAGAGCCGCATCATGGAGGTCATCTGGCGGCAGGGCGAAGGCAACGTGCGCGCCGTGAGCGCGGGGCTCGCGCAGCCGCTGGCCTACACCACGGTGATGACCACGCTCGACCGCCTCTACAAGAAGGGCCTGCTGCAGCGGCGCAAGCAGCACCGGGCGTTTCTCTACACGGCGCGCGTGAGCCATGCGCAGTGGCTACGCCGGCGTGCCTGCGATTTTGTGGCCAGCTTTTTTGACGGCGCCCACCCCGAGCGCCCGGCGCTGCTGTCGTGCCTGCTCGATGCGGTGGAGCAGTACGACGCCGCACTGCTGGCAGACTTGAACCGCCAGATCCGCAACAAGCGCCGCGCGCTGGAAACAGCAGCGGCCGCGGCGAAAAAGGGGGCGCGATGAGCCTGGGCCCGGCGCTCATGCTTCCTTACGCGGCGCGGCTGATCTCGCTCTGCCTGGCCACCGGGGCAGCCGTCTACGCGGTGGCTGCGACGGCCGCACACGTGGGCGCGCCGGTGTTGCTGCACCGCATCGGGCGGCGCGAGACATCCGATCCCCGCCACAGCGCCGCGTTGGTGTTGCACCTGCGCCTGGCGCCGCTGAGCCTGGCTGCCTTGGCCGTGGTCGTCGTGTGCCTGCCCAGCTACGTCTTCCTGGAGCCGCGCGGACGCGGACCGGAAGCCATCGGATGGGTGTGTGGCGCGTTGGCCGTGGCCGGCGCGGTGCTGCTGGCCGTCATCCTGGCCCGCAGCTCGCTCGGCGCCGCCCGCGCGTGGCGCTTTGGACGCCGCCTGCGCCGCCAGGGCCATCTGCGGCAAGCGGACGGCCTCGCCTTGCGCGTACTGCCGGCGCCGGCGCCGGCGCTGGCCATCGCCGGCATCTGGCGGCCGCAACTGGTTGCCTCAGAAGCCGCCCTCCACTGTTTGGGACCCGACCAGCTTCACGCCGCCCTGCGCCATGAACAAGCCCACCAGCACGCCCGCGACAACGCCAAGCGCCTGCTGCTCGGCGCCGCACCCTTGCCCGGCGCCGCCGCGCGCGCGCTCGAAGCACGCTGGGCGCGCCTGGCCGAGTGGGCGGCCGACGATTGGGCCGTCACCGGCGATGCCGCGCAATCGCTGACGCTGGCCTCGGCCCTGCTTGCGGTAGCCCGCCTGCGGGCGCACCCACCCGCGCGCTGGTCGCCGTGCGTCTCGACCCTCGATGCCTTCTCGGGCCAGGATCTGGCCGAGCGCATCGCGCGCCTGCTGCGCTGCGACGCCGGCACGGCCGCCGCGCCGCCCCGCCGCCGCTGGGTCGGCTACGCGGTTCTGGGCGCGCTGCTGTGGGCAACGCTGCAGCCCACCACGCTCTCGGTGGCCCACATCGCCCTCGAGCGCCTGCTGCATTAGCGGCGGCGGTCTTCTGTGCTATAAACGTAGGGACGGGCCCGCATACGGGCCTTGGCACTCCTCAGTAGCTCAATGGCAGAGCATCCGGCTGTTAACCGGAGGGTTGTAGGTTCGAGTCCTACCTGAGGAG
>JBOGKL010000016.1:0-20083 GCA_050745525.1 Terriglobales bacterium
AGCGGCGGACCCATGGCGATGTTGGGCACGAGCAGCCGCCATCCGCCCGGCTTGCGGGCGATGCCGCGGATGTGAAAATAAAACCCGGTAAAGCAATCGGCCAGTGTCAGCGCCGAAACTGTGGGCAACAGAGTTCGCGCCAGCGGCGGTTTTAGCGCTGCCGCCACTGCGGCCGCCCCGAGCGCCTGCGTCATGATGATGGGCGTCCACATGACGGGCTGGCTGAAGCCGGCGCGATAGTGCATGTAGCCGACTTCGAGACCGCTCAGGCCGCTGGTCAGGCCGGCAACTAGCGCCAACGAGCGCTGCAGTCGCCCGGCCTCGGCATCATCGAGCAGCCCGCGCGCCAGTTGTTCCAGGAATGTTTTTTCCACGGAAATGGGCAGGGCGGCCATGGCGGTTCAGGCGGCGTAGCGGCGAGCGTCGGCGAGCTTGAGCTCGAGGCCGAGACCGGGACGGGACAGATCGGGCCAAAGGGCGCCCGCGCGCGGTTGCGGTGCGCCATCAAAGATCTGGTTCTCGATGCGCACGTGATCGTGAAAATGCTCGATATTGCGCAGGCGCTCCAGCGAACAGCACGGATGCAGATGGGCGGCGGGCGCGGTGTGCGCGGACAGGGGCTCCTGAAACGCCGCGCACAGCCCCGCGACGCGGCAAAACTCGCTGAGCCCGGCGCAGCGGGTGATGTCGGCCTGCAGCACGCTCACCGCCTGCGCCTCCAGCATGTGGCGGAAATAGGGGAGATCGTAACCATATTCGCCGGCGGCAATTTCCATGCCTCCGGGCGTGCGGTTGCGCACGGCGCGCAGGCCATCGAGATCGTCGCTCGAGACCGGCTCCTCGAACCAGCAGACACCTTCGTCGGCGAAGCGGGGGGCAAACCAGAGCGCCTGCTGGCGGGTATAGGCGCCGTTGGCATCCACGTACAAGGCGGCATCGGGGCCGATGGCGCTGCGGGCGGCGCGGACGCGATCCAAATCGCGATCCGGCTCGCGCCCGATCTTCATCTTGACCGCGGCAATTCCCTCCTCCACCCAGCCGCTTAACTGCTGCTGCAGCTCGACATTGGTATAGGAGGTAAACCCGCCGCTGCCGTAAATCGGCACATGGTCATGGCACATGCCCAGCAGCTTGGCCAGGGGTTGTTGGAGCAGGCGGGCTTTCAAGTCCCAGAGCGCCAAATCCACCGCCGCGATCGCCATCGAGCACACGCCCGGCCGCCCGAGGTTGCGGATCGAACGGCGCATCGCGGCCCAACAGGCCGGGACGTCCAACGCATCGCGATCCTTGAGCTCGACAGCCAATTTCGAGTGGATGAGCGCGGCCGCGGGCGAGCCGGCGTAGGTATAGCCCAGCCCCGTTTCCCCGCCCGCCTGCACTTGCACCACCACCATTTCGGTGGCGTTCCAAGTCAGCGTCCCGTCGGACTCGGGCCGGTCGGTGGGAATCCGATATTGGCTGACTTCTACCGACGACAGGCGCGGACCCATGAGGGCTCTGTTGCCCTTAGGCGGCGCTTCGTTGCCCTTGGCGCGGGGCTGCAGCGGCGGGTCGCGCTTACTGCCACTCGACGACTGCTTTGATCACCCCCGGCTGCAGGGCTCCTTCGGCGGCCACGAACTGTTGCGGTGTGTGGTGGTGAGTGATCAGACCCTCGACGTGGTTGCCCCAAGTGTGCCGCGCTTGCAGCAAATCGTCGGCGGCCATCTGGAAATGGCCGCGGGCGGCATTGACGCTGCCAAACATGGCTTGGTTGCTGAGCACCATCTGGCGCAGCAGCGAAGCTCCGGAGCTGAGCTGCAGGGGCTTGTCGCCGCCGGGGATGCCGGTGAGAGCGTAGATGCCGTTCGGCGCGAGTGCGTCCAAAAGATTGAACTCCAGGGCGGCAAAGCCGCTGGCGTCCAGCACGAAGGCCATAGGGGCGGGATATTTGACCGCTGGGCCTTTTAAATAGTGACCGCCAATCGCCTGTAGCCATTGCGGCCGGGCGCTGGCGGGATCGAGAATGTCGAGCCCATAGACCTCGGCGCCGCGCAGGCGCAGTACCAGGGCCGCCAGCAGCCCGACCGGGCCCAGTCCCGCAACCAAGCAGCAGCGGCCGGAGATCCAAGAAGGCGTGACTTGCGCCTCCGGATCGCGTTCGCGCTGCATGCGCAAGGCTTCGGCAATCGCCTTTTCGACAATCGAGAGCGGTTCCAGGAGCACGCCCGTGGACTCGAGCTCGGGCGGCACGCGCGTAATGTATATTTCCCGGTCCACGGCGAATTCGGTCTGGTAACCGTCGGCGCCGTTGATGCCGCGTTCGGTGTAGCGGCCGGTCTGGCACATATCCGCGCGCTGCATGTTGCAGTTGGCGCAGACGCCGCAGCCGCGGCGGACGGAAAAGACGGCGTAGTCGCCGACGTGCACGCGCCCGACCGACGCGCCCACCTCAACCACGCGGCCCAGCATCTCGTGTCCAATCACCAGCTCCGTCGCGCCCGCCGGCGCCGCCGCTCGACCGCCGATGATTTCCTCGCGGTCGGTGCCGCAAATGCCGACACGAACGACCTGCAATTTAACCTGATCGGGTTGAGCCAGCTTGGGCTCGGGCCGCTCCACCAGGCGGATTCCGGGCTTGCCCGGTGTAATCGCAATAGCTCTCATGCTTCCAGGTTAGCTCCGGGGAGGAACGAATGTATACTCCGGGGGTGGGAGATCTCATCCGGGCCGCGCGCGACGGAGCTGCGGCCGTGCTGCTGTTAGCCGGCGTGATCGCCGCGGCGCAATGGATTCTGCGGCGGCTATATGGAGAAACCGATCAGCAGCCGTAGTTCCTTCAATGCCCGACCGCTTGCCGGCCCACGTTCAGGTGGTCGAAGTTCAAAATGGTGTTCAGCACCAAGGTATAGTTGCCGCGCGTTTCCCCCCGGTAAACCGGATTATCAGAGAACATCACCACGTGGCCTTGCTGCACGGGCACGTCAATGACAGCGGCGTGTTCGGCAATCGAGCTCGCGCCTTGAACTAAACCCGAAATCAGCAAATGCCGGGCGCTAGCATAGCGCAACACCACGCGCGGACGGAACTGAGGCGGAATCAAGCTGCTGTTGTTGCGCGCCTGTCCGGGCGAGATCGGGGCGGCCTGCCAAGGCGCGACGCTGGGCATGGGCGGCGGAGTCTGATTGACGCGGCCCACGACAAAGTCGTGTCCCTCGGGGGCTCCACGTCCGGTGACGCGTTGGCTGACAGGTGAGCCGAGCCCGAAGAAGCGCCGGCCGCCGACGGTGTTGCTAACGCTGAAGGCCGGGCACTGGTAACAGTACACGGCGAAGCTCGATCCGTAGCCATAGACGATGGGGCTGGTCGGGTCGGTCACATCGCTTTTGACCAGCGTGCCGATGATGCGTTCCTGGTGCGGATGGCTGACCGATACGCCCGGCGTGAAACCGAGCGAGGCGACTAGATCGGCGGTGCCCATCACTGTATCGAGCACCCCTCCCTGCTCGACAAAGTGCTGCAGGTTCGTCACGCCCGACCAACCCAGTTCCGGGCGCGTATCCGAAGTGTGGTCCAAAATGCCCAGGCTCGGGGTTTCTGCCGTATGTTCCCAGGGCAGCGGGTTGCCAAAGTTGGTGGGCGTCCCCTCGACCAGGCTTTGCAGGTTGCCGCCGGCGGGCGGAAACAGGATGACGTCGTACTGGGCGCGAAGATCAGGATCGCGCGACACCGTCTGGGTGCTGATGTAGCTGTAGGGGATGTGCATGCGATCGAGCGCCTCGCGCCACCATCCCTCGGTCTGCGTGTCGAACCAGCTGTGGAGCACGGCGACGCGGGCCGCACGCGCCGGATGCAGGGCTACGTCAGGCGCGGCAGGCAGGCTGTATGCAGTCAGGTGCAGCCCGTGCAGGGCCTGCCCCAGAGCGGCCGCGTCGAGGCCCTGCACCACGAAGCTGCCACGGGCGAAGGCATGGCCGGCGCCGCTGAAGGGCGCATCTGCGATTTGCATATCGGCCTTGGGCAGGCGATAGCGGAGCTGCGCCAGCGAGGTCTCAGCCGTATCGTTGATGGCGAAGACGGGTCCGGTGCCGTTGACCGCTCCGCCGACCGGCAAGGTCGCGACCGCCTGCATGGGAACCTGCAGCACGCTGCGGTCGGTGACGCGAGCGACGCTGGTGTTGAAGTTTTCGCCGAAGGTCCAGCCAGTGTCGTCATAGGGCGTGCGCTGCGGATCATCGGGTGCCCAGTACTGCACGTCGAGCAGCGTGTCGGCGATGCGGGAATAAGGCTGATCCATGCGCACCAAGTAGCTGCCTGACGGGAACTGCACGCGCGGCGCGCTCGGCGTGGCGCCGGCCACGCTGAACGCCTGGGTCGCCTGCGACAGCTCCACGTGCTGGAGTTGCAGCACGCGCAGCAGCTCGTACTGCAGTTGCGGCCGCGGATCGGCGGCGCTGAGCACGTAGGCGGCCGGGCCTTCCTTTGTCGGCTTCTGCACGGCATCCTTGGACTTGAGATAGAAGTTCTTGAGGAAGCGCTCGCGGTTCGCGGCAAAGAAGTGCAGCGAGGTCAGCAGGCCGGTTTCCTCGTAGTTGTTGTTGTCGCGCTGGGACCAGAGCACGCGCGGCAGAGGAGGGTTCTGGCGATACCAGGTGCGGGTGTACTCGCTCTTGCTCAGCGTGCGCCACTCGGTGTCGGCCCCGCCGTTGCCGAAGGTCTCATACAGCCGGCTGATGCCGTTGTGCATGGCGGCCAGAAACATCAGATATCCCGGCGACCAGGTGTCGAAATCGCCGTGGGTAAACACGCCGGGCATGCCGAAGCGGGTCATGGCCTGCACGTTGTTCCAGGCGATGATCTCCCACTCGTTGGCCAGGATGGGGTCAATCCAGGAGTTGAAGGGCCCGTCGCCGGCCGTGTTGTCGTACAGATAGGGCTCCGACTCGTGCAGGTCGTGCAGCACCTGCGCGTGCCAGTGCAGCATGGTGTTCAGGATGTTGCGGCTGAGCGGCAGCGTCATGGCCATCGAGTCGCGGTTGTTGTCGTGGCCGACGTAGTGGCCCCAGTAAATCAGGCGGGGATAGTTCTCGCCCAGGTGATCGCGGTGCCACTGGTACAGGTCGGCCATGCGGTCGCGCCCATCCACCTCGACGATGGGGGTGATGAGCGTGATCTCGTGATCGCGGATGTACTGAATGTAGGGGCTGTTGTCCACGGCGAGGCGGTAGGCGAGCTCCATGAGCGCGGTAGGCGCGCCCGTCTCGGTGGAATGAATGGTTCCGGTGATGTAGTAGACCGGCACGGCTTGGGCGGCGATCTGATCGGCGCGAGCGTCATCGAGCCCGATGCTGCGCGGGTCGGCCAGCTCGCCCAGGCTATGCAGGTTGTCGTCGAGGCGGGCGAAGTTGCGGGCGCTGGTAACGGCGACGGCAATCTGCTCACGGCCCTCGATGGAATGGCCAATGGTATAGACGCGCACCCGCGGCGTGGCCTTGGCCAGCATGCGGAAATATCGGTACACCAAAGCCGAATGCGGCAGCAGGTTGGGCGCGCCGGCAATATCCCCCAGCGCCGCCTCCGGCGTGGGAACAGTCTTTGAGGCCGGCAGGTAATCCACCAGGGGAGAGTCGAAGTAAGGCTCGGTGGTGTATTTCAGGATTTTGGCCGTATAGGCCTGATCCACCGGCTGGCCCGGCGCCGGACCCACGCCGGGCGGCACGGCGGCCTTCGGCGCAAACTGTTGCGCCCCCACAGGCACGGCAATGACGAGCACAAGCACACACACCAGGACCTGGCAACGTGACATCCTAGCCCCCTTGCGGACTGCTGGGGACTATATGCAACCGTGACTGCTGGTGTCAAGCCGACATCAGGCGGCTTGGGAGGGGGTAATAGGCACGTGCTCGACTTCGGTCAGGAACAGGCGCGCGTCCTCGCCCTCGAGATCCTTGGACTCGCCGCTCATGAAATGGAGCTTTACTTTGTTGCCGTTGTCCTCTAGCTGGTAGAAGCTCACGTGGCTGGGGTTGTAGACGATATTGGACCGCGTTGCATGAATGAATCTGCCCGACAGCATGGTTTCCTCCCCCTGTCTCCGATGCCCAAAGCCCAATTGAGGTTGGAGCCGCATGCATTCCGCTTCCAACCAGCGCTGGCCGGGTGCATCATGGGCGATATGACGGGAATGACGCGTCGCGTGGTTCCGCTTCTTTGTCTCGCGATGCTGGCGCAGATGGCAGCGGCTCAGCACAGCCAGGGGCAGCCCAAAACCGACGTCATCAGCCGCTACGAGCGCGGCAGCGCCCGCGACATGCTGCGGCAGATTCACGAAGGACTGCGCCGCCCCTACTATGACCCCAAGTTCCACGGCGTGGATATGGATAAGCGCTACAAGGTTTTCGACCAGCGCCTCAAGCAAGTCCACAGCTTAGGCCACGATTGAGGAGTACCTGGCCGCTTTGCACGACAGCCATACTTATTTTTACCCTCCGCAACGTGAGTTCATTCCGCTCTACGGTTTCACGATGCGCATCATTGGGGATTCCGGCTACGTCGCGCGCGTGCGCCCAGGCACAGATGCCGCAGAGCTTCATTCCTATGGAAATCGAAGATCCGCGGGGCCAAATAAGTGAGCAATACGTAGTTGCGCAATTTCACCCCACCCGGCTCGTCGTGGGCGACTACATCCCCAACCTCGCACCCATGAAGCAGAGATGGAAGCGTGTCGGCCCCGTGTTCGTCTGGAAATTTCCCGCCTTCGCGGGGCTGAGAAGCCAAACCGACGACGCATGGAAAATCGCCAGCCGGCAACCCTGGCGGAGAGGTCGAGTCCATGCGCTACCTGCTCTCGCATTTCATTCATCACAAAACCGAGTTGTGGCGCCGCGTCGGGAGGCACAGGAGCAAGCTCGAGTACGTCGGCCCGCACGGCCAACCGTACGCCGGCAAGCTCTTCGTGCTAATCAACAGCAATTCCAACTCGGGTGCTGAGCTGTTCGCGCGTCTGGTTCAACTCAACCACCTGGGCACCGTCATTGGCGATCGTTCCGGCGGTCGCGTGATGGAAACGCAACTCTACCCCCTTGGCTACGCCTTTGCCTGGGGCGCCGGGTTCGGCTTTCAGGTCACCGTTGCGGATCTGATCATGGCCGACGGCAAAAGCCTGGAAGGGCGCGGCGTCACACCAGACATAACCATCTTGCCGACCGCAGCCGATCTGGCCGCGGGCCGCCACCCGGTGCTGGCCACCGCGGTGCACATGGCCGGTGGAACGCTGCGCCCAACCGCGGCCGCAGCCATGTTCCCCTACCACTGGTACTACCCGCTGCCCAAGCCCGCCGCCAGCGCGCACGCCAATTAAATCCTGGTGAGACGGCTGGGACTCGAACCCAGAACCCTTGCCTTAAAAGGGCAATGCTCTACCATTGAGCTACCGTCCCATAACTGATTGCAAGTACATCGAACCGCAACTGCTTGCCGGCCACCTTCCGGAGCCGTTCCGGCTGCGCCCAGGCGGCCGGTGTCCGTTCTGGTGTCCGCTTGTCCGCCGGACCTGGCCGAAACGCGCCAGCTTGTCCACTGCATCCTGCTGATGCTCGGAGCTGAGATGGTTATGGCGCATGGTGCTTTGCAGCGTGCGGTGACCTGCCTATTGTCCCACGGTTGCGATATCCACGCCAGACATCGCTAGCCGCGAGCAGAAGGTGTACCGGAGGCCGTGCCAGGCGATCTTCTCCAGCCCGGCGGCCTTTGACATCATCAATCGCATCCCATCCCGGCCGAACGCTAACCGTACGTAAGGTCGGTGCTCTGTCCGACCTCGATAATATAACCGTCAGGATCGCGGATGTAGCAGCGCGTCTCGCCGTACTTCGGGATCGGCTCGGTGATGATTTTCCGGCAAATCGCTTTTCGGATCGATCGGAGGCTGCCCGCCTTTTCGGAGAGGCGAGCGTAAGTTCAATGCCAGCATCCCTGAATACGAAATAGGGCGCCGCGAATTCCTCAAGCCACAAACCAGTCCGGCGTCCCGCATTTCCCAGTTGGTTGTGCGATGTCAGGGCCATCAGTACATTCACATTGTTCCCTTATGTCTTGTAAGTAGCTGCCCTGCATTGAAGTATGTCCATGCAACCTTATTTTACCAACCATAAGAACGGCTCTGCTTCAGCGAAGCCGCTACCGCTGAGCCGAAGATTCTCGGGGACTAACTGCGCGCGCTCGGGACGCCCGAGGGCAAACTGCGGGCTTCAGGCGGCTCGCGCCGCTTTGCCTCGCATCAGATTGAAACATACGGGGCTATCGAGCTATCTATGGCGAGCACAAAAGCCGTGATCGTCACTGGCGCATCGCGCGGCATCGGAGCCGCCGTGGCCCATGCTTTTCTGGATCGCGACTATAACGTCGTGGGGACTTCTCTTAGCTTTTCCGGCGCGGAGGTCAAAGCGTCGCCGAAGCTGGCGCTGGTGGACGGAGACATCAGCCTCGTGGCCACGGCGGAGACGGGGTTAACGACACCCCACTGCACAAGAGCACGCCACGGGACTTGATGAAGACCCCGTCGCCCATGGGCACGATCGCGGAGCCTCAGGACATCGCCGAGGCCGTAGTGTACTTGACCGAAGCTCGCTACGTCACCGGGGAGGTGCTGCACGTGGACGGCGGTGCGCACGTGGGCCAATGGTAGGCGGGGAAGGTTCCGGCGCGACCGATGCGGAGCGCCGTTTGCACGAACTGGGCATCCAGCTCCCCACGGCGCCGACGCCCTTCGGTACTTACGTAGAAGCGGTGCAGACTGGCAACCTGCTCTTCCTGAGCGGGATGCTTCCCGTGGTTGACCACAAGCCGAAGTATGTCGGTCGGCTGGGGCAGGAGCTTGATGTCGAGGCGGGCCGGGATGCCGCCACGACCGGAGCCCTGGGCGCGCTGGCAGTGGCACAACAGTTCCTGGGCTCACTCAATCGAATAACGCGTGTGGTACGGCTGGGGGTCTATATCGCCACCGCCGGCGATGTGGTGGATCAGCCCCGGGTGGCGGATGCGGCCTCAGATCTATTTCGAGACATTTTTGGAGCAGAGAGGGCCTCGGTCCGAGTGATAGTCGGCGTGGCCAGCCTTCCCCTCAACGTGCCGATCGAGATTGAAGTCATTTTCGAGGTTGCGATGATCGGCGCCAAGGTGCCCCTTTTGTCGAGGTCTCCGCCATAGGCGACGGCCCTGGCTGGAACGGGGCGGGCGATGGCCTAAGCCCCCGAGAGAAAGGACAAACGCCGTGAAAGGTTCGGTAATTTATCGCACAGTGAGAGCGGCGGGACTCTCGCTCTTCTATCGGGAAGCGGGAGCGCAGGACGCACCCGCGCTGCTCCTGCTGCATGGCCTGCCGTCCTCGTCGCGGATGTTCCAGCCGCTGCTGACGCGGCTCAGCGACGCATATCATCTGGTGGCGCCCGACTATCCCGGTTACGGACATAGCGACTGGCCCGATCCGCATCAGTTCGCCTATACCTTCAACCACATCGCCGCCGTGATGGATGATTTTACTTCCGCCTTGGGGCTCACCACCTACACGCTCTACATGCAAGACTACGGCGGCCCGGTGGGCTTCCGCATGGCGTTGGCGCATCCGGAGCGGGTGCAGGCGCTGATCGTTCAGGACGCGGTCGCGCACAACGAAGGGCTGGGGGCGAACTGGGCGGCGCGCCGGGCCTTCTGGGCGGACCGGCAGGCGAATGAAGCCGCCTTGCGGCAAAACCTATTGTCGCCCGCGACCACGAAGACGCGCCATGTCGGGGACGACCCGCACCCGGAACTTTACGACCCGGATCTGTGGACCGATGAGTTCGCTTTCCTGGCCGCGCCGGGGCAAGCGACAATTCAAAGCGACCTTTTCTATGACTACCGCACCAATGTCGCGGCCTATCCGCAATGGCAGGCATGGATGCGCGAGAAGCAGCCGCGACTGCTCGTCCTCTGGGGCCAGCACGACCTCTCTTTCGACTTGGGCGAGCCGGAACGCTACCGCCAGGATGTGCCAGGCGCGGAGGTCCACATGCTTGACGCGGGGCACTTCGCGCTGGATACCAAAGCCGACGAGATGGCGGCGCTTGTGCGGGGGTTTCTCGGACCGCAGCGGTAAAGGCTGAAGCTCGTGTGGACCCATCCCGCCATGCTAGGGGCTAATCCTGTTCCCCCAAAGTCTGGACATAGGTTTTGCCGTAAGGGTAGAACAGTTCCTTGCGGCCCTGCTGCCAGGCCGCTCTTAGTTCGGGCGTGGTGATGTCCCAATCTGGCCGGCATTTCCTGGTCACAGCACGCAGGTCCTGGCGGAGGTCTTCCACCGTGGGCCGGCCGAAAAACCAGTAGCCGTTGTAAATCTTGTAAATAAGAAGTCCGGGCTCAAGCACGATCACGTGCGGGATCATGGGATTGTTGCCGGGGTCGGTGTATTCGGCAATGTCGAGATCCTTTTGGACAACGCGCCCTGCATCGGAGAGGAATGGCCAGTGGGCGCCAACGCCGCTGCGGTATTCGTTGGTCTGGGCGATGTTGTCGGTACTGATGGTGACCATCCGGCAATAGGCCACCTCAAGTTCGCGATGGAGTTGAACCAGCCCTTCCGCCTGCCGGCGGTCCTTGGGGCAGAAGCCTCCGCGGCTGAGGACGACAACCATAGGGCTTTGCCCCTGCAGTTCCGAAAGCCTCCGTCGGGTCGCGGTATGGTCGGACAGCTCATAGTCGGGAAAGCGAGTTCCAGGGACAACATTGGGTCGCATTAGATAACCTCCCCAGCCACCGTCCACGTGAAGTACACCATCGTTATGAAAAGCACCATGACGATCCAAGGGGCTGTCGAATCAGCTGCCGCTCGCAAGACTTCCGCTACCATTTCACACCTCCGCTTTATTTTATTCGGAGAGCCCGCTCCCGAATGTGGCGCGGCTGTCCCAGGCCAATGGGAACCGATTCGACTCTCTCCCGGTCCATCCAACACCGGCTTCTGCTGAACACACGAGGATGCCTGCCGGTCCTGATCGGGATGCTTTAGGCTCGGCGTGCCGTCGCCTGTGCAATTGGTCCCGACAAGTTGATGATGGCTAAGTGCTGCACCAGCACGCCCCATTGGCAAGCTGCACAGATCACTCGATGTGCGCATCCTGCGCTGCTCGACAAGAGCAAAAGAGCGTGCGAATCTAGCTTGCACGCACCATGCCAGCCGCAGCTGGGCAGAGTGCATTGGGTTCAATTCAGGCGCACGAGGTAGGCCGGGAAGCTGTGCTCGCGCAGCAGGCGAACGATCTCGGTCGCTGACGCCATGGGCAAGTGGACGTGCTTGGCGTAGCGGAGCCAACGGCCTTCATCGGAACCGAAGGCGATCACCGGATCGTGCAGGCGCTGCTGCATGAGCTTGCGGCAGGCGTTCAGCTTCTTGCGGCTCGTGAACCAGCCCACCTGGACGGTGTAGATGCCTGGCGGGACCGGATCGGGCAGGCGAACGATGCGGATGCGCACGCGGTCCAGGCCCTGATCGCCGATGCGTTGCGCCGCGCCCCAGGACAGATCCAGCACCCGGTTGGGCCAGAACGGTCCGCGATCGTTGATCGTGACCACAACCGACTTGCCCGTGCGCAGGTCGGTGACCTTGACGCGGGTGCCCAGGGGAAGCAGCCGGTGCGCGGCCGTCATCTTGCGGTAATCAAACGGCTGACCGCTGGCGGTCGAGTTGCCTTGCTCGCGCGGGCCATAGAAGCTGGCCACGCCGGTTTCCCAGACCTCGCCTTTGCGGTAGCGGGCGCTGTAGTTGCCCGACGGCAGCGCCATGCGCGTGGGCGGCTCCGGGTAATCAGATTTGGAGCGAGCGGGCACCGGCGCGGATGCGGAAGTGGAGGTGACCTCGACCGGCGCCGCTTCTGTTGCGTTCGTGGCCGGCAGCGGCGCGCCCCAACTGACGCCGGCGGGCATGGACGGTGGCGCCGCCGAGGGCGGGATCAGCTTGGGCTTATGCCCGCACGCGGCGGTGGCGAGCGCGGCGACCAACAGCACCAGAAGCGGGCAGCAGCGCTTCAGGAGCGGGAGCGGTCGAGCGCATCGGCCATCTGGTGCAGTTTGTCGGCGAAGCGATGCAGCGCGCGGCCGCCATCTTGGCGCAACGAGGGAACCACCTCGTCGTTCAGGTTGGCGATCAGGCGCTTCACCTCGGCTTCGATCCGGCGTGCGGTTTCCTCGAAGCGGGAAGATGAAGAAGAATCGGCGGGAGACATTCATTCCTCAACAAGCGGCGCAGAGCAAGTTCATTATGGCCAGACGAGCCGCGCCGGCGCAAGGCGGGCATCGCCCGAGTAACCCTGCCGCCGCTCACCGGCTGCGCAGGCGCAAGCGGCGCGTGCCGGAATCGAGCAGCATCGAGAAGCTCAGCGCGCCACTCGGGGCCACGTTTATGGTTCCGGAACCAGTCAAGACGAGCCCATTGGCGCGGCATCTAACGTCACGCAGGGCGGCGCGGCGGTGGGCCAGATCATAGAGCCCGGCGCAGGAGCGGAAACGGAACGGGCCGGTTGCGGTCCGCAGCATGCCGTTGCGAACCAGAAATGCACCCCGCACCTGCAGTTCATCGAGCGTGCCGCCGGCCAGCGGACGCTCCAGCTCGAGCGATCCTGACAACCGGCCCGCTGCCAGCCCGGCATCGGGCGTCGGCGCCAGCAGCGTGGCCAGATCCAGCGCCAGCGGACCGGGCACCGTGCCGCGCACGCGATAGGTCCCCTGCTCGAGCCGCCCCTGCCCCTGGAAGGCGCCATGTGCCACCTCAATCTGGAGGCGCGAGGCGCGCCATGCGCCGGGTGCTGCCTCGACGCTCACGTCCACGTTGACCGGAATGCCGTGCCAAACCAACTGATCCAGACGCACGCTGCCGCGCGAGTGCAGGCCGCTGAGCCAGGCGGGCGCGGGCGGAGCGCTGCCCAGCACGGCTCCGAACATGCGCTGCATCATGCCGCCCGGCGCGGGCCGCAGCAGGGTTCCCAGCACCGACCAGTGCAGACCGCGCCCGGTGAAGGCAAACCGCGAATCCGCGTCCGGCTGCCAGCGCAGCGAACCGCGCAGCGGCAGCGCGGCCACCTGAAATTGCGCGCTGAGGCGATGCCCGGCATCGAAGCTGACCTGCAGCGGGCGCAATTCGAGACCGCCGCCGCCGGTGGGCTGAAAGCGGGCGTGGGCGAAGGTCGCCGCGCCGCTCCATTGCGCTTCGCGCAGCGCGTGCCATGCCGCCGTCAGCCGCAAGCGCAGCCCGGCAGTTCCCTCCACCGCTGGCGGCCAGGGCGAACGCAGCCCCAACAGTTGCACCAGCGCCGCCGTCGCGCCGCTGGTCAGCCCAGGCGAGGCGAACGACATCGAGACGCCGCCCCGATCCAACTCGCCTGCGACCTCTAGCGCCGCCTGCGTCCCGTCGGCAGTGGCCAGGCGGGCGCGCGTGACCGGCAGACGCAGGCGATGGCCGTTCCATTCGAGTTCGGCGGCGGGAACGGAAACGGTTGCGCCGCTGTCGGCGAGCCGGATATGGAGAAAATGCATGGCGGCCTTGCCCCGGGGTAGTCCTTGGCCGCGACTCCATTGCAATTGCGCCGACCCATTCACCGTGCCTTGGGCCGCGAGGTCGCCCGGCAGATGCGCCTTCAGCGCAACAGCCAGCGGCAGCAGCTCCGCCGCGGGCAGATCATGCACCTGCAGGCTGAGGTTGGCGCGAGGGCGCGAAAACAAGCCCTGGACCACTCCGGCCAGCCGCACCTGATGCCAGCCGGGATCGCCGATGCCTTCGATGCTCAGCCGGTCCTGGCGCGGCACGTAGACGGCGGCGAAGGAGCATCTCACCTGGGCCGAGGTGGGCAGCAGATCCCAACGCCGCAGCGATTGGGCGGTCGCGGTGCCGGAAATGGAAAACCGCTCGCCCGTGCCCTGGAGGCGCAACGCCGCGCTCAGCACCCCGTGAACACCGGCGTCGTGTCCAAACAGCAGCGCCGAGGAACCGGCCAGATAGGAACTGCGCAGATGCACCACCAGATCAAACGCCGCCTGCTGCAAGCTGCCGGCCTGGGCGTGCCAACGCCCGTCGAACGTCACCACGCCCGTATTCGACAGATTTAGATCGCTGCGGGCAGGCACAAAGCTGACGTGCAAGCGCCAAGCGTTGCGTTCGCGCGCGAGAGAACCCTGCACTTGATCCAGGTAGAAGTGGGTTTCCGTCTGGTCGAATTTGAAGTTGACGCGCGCGTCGCTCCAATCCACGTAGGGAAAGCGCACCGCACCTCTTCTCGGCGCAGCGTGCCCGGCGCCCGACGCGCGCGCAGCGCGCCCGGTGTTATTCAGCAGAGCGGCAATGTTCCACTGCCCTACCCGATTGCGGACCAGATTGATGCTGGGGCTTTGCAGGTGCAGGCGCGAGAACACGATCTGGCCGTGTAGCAGGTCCCAGAGGCTGATGCGGGCCGTGGCGCTTTCGGCCATGACCATGTCTTCCAGGCCAAAGGCCGGCGCCTCGCCCAAGCGTACCTGGTCCAGCTCCACGCCGGGCAGCGGCATCAAGACCAGGTGCACCGCCTGGGCCTGCACGCTGCGTCCCAGGCTGGATTCGAGTGAATGCAGGATGCCGGCCTTGGCACGCGGCAGCGTGATGAGGGGCACCAAAACCGGAACCAGCACGACGACCGCAATCGCGATGGCGATGCGCCGGCGGGAGCTCATTGGGGCAGGTGGAGGGTGCGGCTCCAGCGCGTGCGGAAGGGGAAATGGATCAGCTCCGACAGCACCCCGCCCAGACGTCCGCCCAGCCCGGTGGCGTCATACTGATCCTCCGTGCTCTTGTAGGACCAGTAGATCACGCTGGGCCGGCCGACGATATCGGCGCGAGGCACGAAGCCCCAGTAGCGGGAATCGAGCGAAAAATCGCGATTGTCGCCCATGCAGAAATACTCGCCCGGAGGGACGACGACGGCGCCGTTCTGCACATGCTGGAGCAGTGCGGCGGCCCAGGCGGGGGCGGTTTCCTCCAGCGGCCCGCCGTCGGGCCAATTGTCGCGGGCCGGATCGTACACGCCGGTGTGAATCACGTAGGGCTTGTTGAGGGGCTTGCCGTTGCGCCAGACCACGCCGTGCTCGAGGCGGATATGATCACCGGGCAGGCCGATGACGCGCTTGACAATGTGCTCGCCCGGCGTGGTGCCCAGCGACACGTCGTTGGGGGTGGCGAGAAAAATCACAATGTCGCCGTGCTGGATATTGCGGTAGGGCAGCACTCCGGGCGCCCAGCGCGCCGGAGGGGACAAACGCACGCGGTCGGCGACGAGGTGATCGCCGATCAACAGGGTGTTTTCCATCGAGCCGGAAGGGATGGCAAACGGCTGCGCCACAAAGGTGATGATGAACAGCGCCACCACAAGCGTCGGCAGCCACACGCGCAAGGCGGTCTCCTGCAGCGGCTTGGCGGGTTGGGCGGGCTTATCGGGCTGGGCAGGAGGCGTGCGGGCCATGAAAGATTTAGTTTAGCAGCCGGGGACGGGCCACCGCGCGCCGGTCAAAGCCCAGGCTTACGTGAGAGGGCCTCCAGAGCCGCCGCCGCCGCCTGTTGTTCGGCATCTTTCTTGCTGCTTCCCGACCCGGCGCCCAAGGTGCCGTCGGTGAGCATCACTTCGACGGTGAAGCGCCGGTCGTGTTCCGGTCCCGAGGTCTCGAGCATACGGTACACGGGCAGCGGCAGCCCAAGCGCGTGCGCCCGCTCCTGCAGCGCGGACTTGAAGCCGAACTCGTTGACCGCGCCCAGCGGGTAATGCTGCAAGCCCGGCGCCACCACGAGGCGATCAATGACCGCTGCTGCCGCGTCGTACCCGCCGTCCTGGTGCAGGGCGGCGATGACGGCTTCCATGGTGTTGGCCAGCAGCCGCTGCTTCTCGCGCCCTCCGACGGCTTCTTCGGCCGGGCTCAGGCGCAGGTGGCGCCCCAGATCCAGCGCCACGGCGGCGCGCACCAGGCTGCGGGCGCTGACGATGCCACCGCGCAGGCGCGTCAGCTCGCCCTCCGACGCCTGCGGATAGGTGGCGACCAGGCGCTCGCTCACCCGCAACTGCAGCACCGCATCGCCCAGGAATTCCAGCCGCTCGTTGTCGGTGTCGGCGCCCTCGCCGAAGGCGTCGCGCCAGGAGCGATGCGTGAGCGCGCGCAGCAGCCAGTTTCGATCTTGAAACTGATAGCCGAGAGCGCGCTCCAGCTCGTCCGTGACCGCGCTCCTACTGCCCGCTCTTTTGCAACTGCTCGATCAGCTTGCGGTTCGAGGACACGGCACTTTGCACGGCGGCATTGTCGGGCGCGGCGCTCAGAGCCTTGTCCAACGATGCCAGCGCCGCCGTGTACTGCTTCATCGCGATCTGGGCGCGCGCCATGTAGAAGTAATCCGAAGCGTTGCGCGGCGCGTCGAGCGTAGCCGCTTTCTGGTAATCGGCCACAGCGGCCGGGTACTGTTTGGCGTTGGACGCCAGCAGCGCCAGCGAGCCGTAAGCGACCGCCTGCAGCGTGTCCTTCGCCGTGACGGGGAAGGCTACGCCGTTGATGGTGGCGGCACCGGAGGTGGCGATGGCGATGGCTTGGTTGTCGTCCTTGGTGGCTTCGCTCACGCGCTGGCTGTAGTCGAGGTCGGTCGGCTGCGCATGCGCGGCAATGATGTCGCCCACCGTGGCCAGGGCGTAGAGGCTCGCCGGATCGTGCTGGATCGCCTGCTCGCCATACAACAGGCTCTTCTCGTAATCCTTGTGCGGCGGCGTTTGGTAGAATTGCAGCCCCCAGGTGGCCACAGTGGCCAGATACTCGCTGTTGGGAAACTGGGTGACGAACCCAGTCAGCGCCGCATCCATCTGTGTCGGGGTGACGGAGGCGTCCTTTGACATCTTCTGCAGGTTTTGCAGCGCCGTCACTTCGGCCTTTGATTTCGGTTTCGGAACCACCTTCATGGCCGCGGCAACGTCCGGGCTCAGGGTAGGGGGCGGCGTGGTTTGCGCCATCAAGGCAACGGGCCCGAGCAGCATCAGGCTCAGCGAGCAGGTAAGCAGATTGCGATTCAGCATAGCGAGTTTGGTCCGGTCATGGTTTGAATGCGTGATGGATGATGATAGCGCGTCAGGGCGAATGCGGGGACGCAATCCCATGACATTTTAATCAGTTCTTGGCGCCGGGAGGCAGGAAAGGCGCCTTGATTCCGGCTCGGGCCAGCTCCTTGGCGCTCGCGGTATCGGCCGTGGCCAACGCCGCCCGGTAATGGGCAACGGCATGGGGTCGGTCGCGCTCGGCATCGTACAGACGACCCAGGTACATATTGGCCCACGTGCGCACGTGATGCTGTTCTGGTTGCGCCGCCGCCAGAGCGGATTGGAAGTTCCGCATCGCGGCCTGGGGCTGATTGTGGAGCGCGGCGATTTCGCCCAGCAGGTAATAGGCGGAGGCATGATCGGATGCCTTCTGCTGCAGCACGGCGTTGGCCAGGCGCTCGGCGGTGGCCAGGTCGTGGGCGTCAAAGCGCTGGCGGGCCAGCTCGAGCGGACTGGGGGCGCGCACCGGCTCCGCTGCCGCCGCTGCGAGCGCGGACGCCGCCGGCGAGAACTGCTGGTGCTTGATGCTGCCCGCCACCACCGAAATCGGCAGGCCAAAGGCGGCCTGCGGGTAGAACTCGGCAAAGTCGGCCGGGTCGGATTGAAACTGCGCCAGTTGCGTGACCCAGGCCCCGGTCAGCACCAAGCCGTCGCGCATGGCCTGTTTTACCGCGGCAGATTTTTGCGCTGCCGTCCCCGGGTCCAGTTGAATTTCGAGCGCGCGCACCAGGCATTCGGTGTAGAGCAGCGTGGCATTGTGCTTGAACTGCGCATTCAGAGCTGGAGCGCGCGCGACCAGCGGCAGAATTTGCTGATCCACGGGAGCAATGGCCGCCGGAAACTGCGCGATCAGAGGGTCCAGAAGAAAATGCAGGTACGTGTGGCGCACCTGGTGCATGGCGCCCTGGACGTGGACGTTGGTGACGAGGTAGTAGTTGTCCTGGTAGCTGAGCGCGTCGGATTCGCCTGGGGCGATCATGGCGTCGGGAAAGATGAAGTACTGGCCTGCTCCGTACGCCTCCGGAATGCGGAAATACGCATTCACCTGGCGCAGCATGGCGCGCACGGCGGTCGAGTCCTGCTGCAGCGCCTGCGTGTCGGCGGGCTGAATCTGTTTCCAAACCGCATCCATGTTCGCCTGCTGCCAGAAATCCTGCAGCAGCGGCAGAATGCCCGCCACCGCAGCAGCAGCCGGAGGCAGAGCCGAAACCGGCAGGCTGAGCGCCAAGCCGGGCGGATTGCCCAGAAACAGCGCCAGCGTGACGTAGCGCGCCAGGTCCTGGGCGGGGTTGGCGAGGCGGTGGCTCTGATAGAACGCCCGCAGTTGGGCGAGCGCCGGCGTCGGGTGCGCCAGGCTCTGCTGCAGCACCTCGCGGCGAATCGGCGTATTCGCGGCATTCGCACTCAGCCCGGTGCGGTATCCGGCCGCGTTCAGCGCTGCCAGCATGGCGAATACGGCGGGGTTGTTGTCCACCACGACATTGCTGTGCACCGCCTGCGACTTGGCCGGAGCGGCCCCGAGCAGCAGGGCAAGACCCAGGCACATGGCAAATTGGCGCAATTGCAGGAGCAAGGGGGGACTCAGCCGCGCACGTCCACCGAGCCAAACGACACCAGCAGGTTACCGTCGGTGGGCTGGCCGAAGATGGTCGTGGCCGGTTGGAAAACGCTCATCAGCAGTTGGTTGTTGAGGCGCGAAATCAAGTTGGGATTCAACACCCCGGAGATGACATCGTAGCCGTAGACGTGCCCAGTGGCGTCAATTTTCGCATCCACGAGCAAGGGCCCGCTGATGTCGAAATTTTCCGTGCGGGTCAGGACCGGCGGCTGGGCATCCATGCCCACCTGCGGATCCGGAACCAGCGGGTTGCTCACCGCGTTGACGCGCACGCCGCCCGCCAGCGCCGCGAACAGGCAAAGGGCGGCCACGGTGCCCACCGCGGTCGGCAACATCAGCGCTTGCAACGCGCTGCTCAGCCGCAGGCGCCAGTACTGCCAGTGCAGGCCGCGCACGGCGTGGTGGGAGGCTTTGACGCGCAGTCGCAGCGCCAAATCGCCCGGCGGAGCGGGCGCGGGCAGCGCGCGCAGGCCCTGCTCCAGCGCACGATACTGCTCCAGGCGCACGGCGCAGGTGCGGCAACTCTCGAGATGCCGAATCAGGGCGCCGCTCCCGCCGATGTCCAGCTCGCCATCCAGGTACGCCGATAGCGAGGACTGAAACCCCAGGCAGGGATTCCATGCCGTCGTCACGGCAGCGGATGCGGCGTATTCATCCAGCATGGTTTTCCAGGCTCCGCAGCGGGGAAGACGCGCGCGGGGCGGCGGCCTCGCGCAACCAGTTTTGGCGCAGCAGTTCCCGGCCCCGCATCAGGCGGGACTTAATGGTTCCGATGCGTACTTGCAGCACTTCGGCAATTTCGTCGTAGGTGAAACCTTCGATCTCGCGCAACACCAGGGCGGCATGGAAGGGCTCGGGCACCTGGTCCAGGGCCTGCTGCAATTGCCGGCGCTGCTCGCTGCGCAGGGCCAGGTTGAGCGGGGACTCGCGGCCATCGGGCAGGCGCTGGGCCCAGTCCAATCCCCCGGCCGGGCTGTCGTCGAGCGATAATTCCTGCCGCTTGTGCCGCTTCCACCAGCGGCGGTGATTGCTGGCCTCGTGCAGCGCAATCTGGTAAAGCCAGGTCTTCAGGCTGCTGTTGCCTTCAAAATGCGAGGCCGAACGGAACACCTTGAGAAAGCTGTTCTGCAGGATATCGGCCGCTTCGTCGCTTCCGCACATGAGGCGGCTGATGAAACGATACAAAGGTTGGTGGTAGATCGAGATCAGGTAGTTGAACGCATCCACCGAACCGGCACGCAGCTCGGCCACCAACTGCTGCTCCCCCCGGACCGGGACCGCTGCCGAGGAAGAAAAGCCAACCGTAGTGTCATGCGTGCTCATGCCCGTTCGCGAATCCTCAGATTAATTTACTACGGTCCGGGCC
>JBOGKL010000017.1:0-25316 GCA_050745525.1 Terriglobales bacterium
ACGTTCCGGCCCTTGGGGCCGAGGGTCACCTTTACGGCATCGGCGAGCTGGTTGACTCCGCGCAGGATCGCCTGGCGGGAAGCTTCTGAATAAACAATCTGTTTCGCCATTTATTTTGACTCCTTTAGCTAGCTTTCTTCGCCACTTTGGGAGCGGCGTCCAGAATTCCGAGGACTTCGTCCTCACGCATGATCAAATATTCTTCCCCGTCCAGCTTGATATCGCTGCCGGAGTACTTGCCAAACAGAATGCGGTCGCCCTCTTTGACGTCGAGGGGCAGCACCTTGCCCTCTTCGGTGACCTTGCCCTTGCCCACGGCAATCACCTTGCCCTCTTGCGGTTTTTCCTTGGCCGATTCGGGGATGATGATGCCCCCGCGCACGGTCTCTTTTTCCTCGATCCGCTTGACCAGCAAGCGGTCATGTAGCGGTCTCACCTTGGCCATGAGTGGTTCTCCTTAGCAGTACGATTTGCGGGTTGCTGCAGCCCAGCGGCGGGTTGCGCCAGCGAACGCGGGCCGAGTTAGCAATCTCCCATCACGAGTGCTAATTCTATAGGATCGGGGCGCTGGCGGTCAATCCCCGCAAGCGTGGGGACCTCAGGCGGTGTGGGAGTATACTGACAGCAAGCCATCCGGAGCGGACCAGGGCGGCCAGAGGAGTATCTATGTTTGATGGCATTTTTAGGCCCGAGCACCTGATCATCATCTTGGTGATCTGCCTGCTGATCTTTGGTCCCAAAAAGCTGCCTGAGCTGGGGCGTGGCATCGGCGAAAGCATTCGCGAGTTTAAAAAGTCCATGGCCGAAGCCAAGGCCCAAGACCCGGCCAAGACGACTGCGGCTGGGGAAGAAAAGAAATAAGCTCTGCCCGGAACCGCGCCACCCCTTCCAACCTCTCTTCCCGCGCTGGATGCCGCCTCGGCACTCCTGATCTTTGATTTGGACGGCACGCTGATAGATTCGAGCACGGACTTGGTGCGCAGCGTGAACGCCGTCTTGCGGGCGCTGGGGCGAACGCCCTTGGATGAGGAAACAGTAAGCCACTACGTCGGCGACGGGGCCACGTTGCTGCTGCAGCGGGCGCTGGGGCTGGCGCCGCCGCCACGGCGATGGCTGCCGCCTCCGCCGTCGGCGGAACTCGATGCGGAGCAGAAGGAGCTGAGCGATTGCGCCGTCGCGATGTTCCTGGAATACTACGACGCGCACAAGCTCGACGCGACAGCGCTGTATCCGGGCGTGGACGAGGGGCTGCGGGCCTTGCGCGCGGCCGGAGCGCGCCTCGCCGTGCTGACCAACAAGCCGGTGCGTCCGAGCGTCGAGATCGTCGAGCACTTGGGCATTGCCGGCCTGTTCGAAGCCGTGTACGGCGGCAACAGTTTTGCCCAGAAGAAGCCCGATCCCATGGGCATTCAGGTGCTGCTGGCGCAGTGCGGCGTCGAGCCCCGGCAGGCGGTGATGATCGGCGATTCGGCAGTGGACGTGCGCGCCGGGCGCAACGCCGGCGTGTGGACGGCGGGGGTGAGCTATGGCTTCGCGCCCGAGAGCTTCGCGCAGCAGCCGCCGGATGTGACCGCCGCGAGCTTCGGCGAGCTCAGTGCTGTGCTGCTCCAGGCGATGGCAGAATAAGCGAGGAGGATGAGGTCATGGCACTGAAGCCGGGAACCGTAGCCCCACAAGCGGGAATTTACTGGTGCAGCGTGTGCAAGCTGCCGGGTCAGTTTGCGGCCGGACAGGTGCTGCCCGAGTGCCGGAACAAGTGCGGGCGCGGGGGCTGGGACTTCATCCAAGCCACGCCCGAGGCCCAGCCGGCCCCTACTGAATAGGGCTTTCCGCCGCCACCAACGACTGGAAGATGGCCAGCACGCGCCGGCGGTAGGCGAGCATGCGTTCGGCGAGCGTGGCGAAGTTGGGATCGTGCGCGGAGGTGCGGCGCCAGGCGGCAGCCACGGCGGCGGGAACCTCGATGTCCTGGCGCAGCTCGTGGTAGCTGTAGCCGCGCAAAAATAGCCCAAAGAAAAACGCAGCCTCCTGCTCGGGCGTTTCCGGAGCGCCGGGCGTGACCGCGGGTAGCGGCATGGGGCTGGTTTGCGGATGCAGATCCATGGCCAAGTTATTGGATACACCCGGCGGGAAGCGATTACAACCGGCGCCGGTGCTGCCGCTGGCGGGAGGCGGGACATCCGCTTGACGGCGGCGGGAAAATCGAGTTCAATCTTTGCCTGCAAAAAATGCAAGCTGGCTGTCGCCCTGGCGGTGCAAGCGGGCGAGCACCCAGCGCCCGACGTGCTGGGGCACCGCGGTGGAGGCGCGCACCTCGGTCAGGACGCGCGCGTCGGGCGCTAGCGCCTCGGGATGGCGCTCGAGCGCGCGCAGGCATTGCTCGAGCGCGGCGGCATCGTCGTAGGGCGGATCGAGAAACAGGAGCGCAGCGCCTCCGGCGGCGCGCAGCGGGGCCAGCGCGGCCAGCGCCGTCAGGGCGCGCGGCAGAGGCTGTTGCAGCACGAGCGCCTGCGGGTCGTCGAGGGCGCCGAGCGAGGCCAGGTTGGCGCGCAGCAGGCGGGCGGCGGCGGGCGAGGCTTCGATCCACACCACGGGCCTCGCGCCGCGGCTGAAAGCTTCGATGCCCACGGCGCCGGTACCGGCGTAGGCGTCCACGAAGCCGCGCCCGGCGATCGTGGGGCCGAGGATGTCAAAGAGCGACTCGCGCAACCGGTCCGAAGTGGGGCGCAAGGCGATCGTTCCGGGACCGCGCAGCCTGCGGCTGCGCCATTCGCCTCCAACCACGCGCATGCCCGGAGTTTATACTAGGAATGCCCGCAGCCGCGCGGGCGAACCCGCTGAGACGGAGAGATGGCCGAGCGGTTGAAGGCGCACGCTTGGAAAGCGTGTATATCCGAAAGGGTATCTGGGGTTCGAATCCCCATCTCTCCGCCACCCTGCGCCGCCGGCGCGGGGTGTCTCCCGAAGCCCGCAGGGCGCAGGGAGACAATCACCTCCGCAGGCCACCCCACCCGTGCGGGCCGAGAACAAATCACGAAGGCACAATTGCGGAAAACTTGTGCAATTCTTCCACCCGTCTGTGGATCGGGAAGATCCTGATCCTCTCATAATCGAAAAACTCACCGCACGATGCACAGCAAGTATGTAGCGGCGAGTACAGGAGACAGGAGAGGAGCCATGATGCCAAGCAGAGAGTTCTCGAAGCGGGAGCGGCAAATCGTGTGCGCTTTGATGCAGGCGAAGGCCGTGAAGGATATCGCGCGCGACCTGGACCTGAGCATCAACACCGTGAAGGATTATTTGAAGACCATCTACCGCAAGGCCGAGGTGCACTCGGCGCGCGAGCTGATGTGCAAGTGCGGCAGCGGGCAAATATCACCGGCCGAGACCGGCCTGGCGCAACTACTGCAATGCGCGCAGAGCATTTCGGAGACGGCCACAGCGGCCGAGTCGCTGGCGCAATTGCACGGGGCGGTGCGCGCCTGCACCCCCGCCCGCCGGGTGACCTTCTGGCGCTGGGTGCGCAGCGGTAACGAGCTGTATCTGGCCGGAGAAGCGGCGAGCACGCGCCCGGGCGCGGTAATGCGCGTCCCGCAGTTTGCCGTCCGCTTGCGCGAGCGCGGCTGGGCACGGATGGAGGCCGACGAGATGGGCAGCGCGGAAGGATGCGAGCTGAGCGCGCACGGGCTGGGCGGGGAAGTGATCGGCCTGGCCTGTGCGCCCGCGTCGCGCGTGCAGGTGCTCCTGGCCGGCGATCCGCGCGAGGGGCGGTTCGGTCCGCTGGACGCGGCGGTGATGCGGCTCTTGGTGCGCCTCATCCACGCCCGCAGCGGCGAGGAAGATGAGGAAGCGGGGGGCCTGCGCGTACTGCGCGCCTCCGCTTAAGGAGCCCGCGGACTCAGCCCTCGGCTGCGTTGCCGCCGATGATAATTTTGGTGACCTGCTCCATCTCGACCGTGGTCCGCTGCGGCGCGCGCGCCGGCTCCGTATACGGATCGAAGCGCGCGCCCATGGCGGAGGGCACGAACCCGAGGCCGCCGACGGCGGTCTGAAAGCGGTCAAAGCGCGGCGCGCGGGGCGCGAGTGCGGAGCGTTTCGTCTTCATAGCAAAAAAGAATTCTATCATTACACCGCCGCCGCGCATTCACCGCCGCCGTTGGACGACGAACTCGGCCAGCTCGCGCAGGTGATCGGCGGCCGGCCCCCACGCCTGCAGTGCGCGCACGGCCTGCCTCACCAACGTGTTGGCCGCCGCTTGCGCGTGGTCCGCGCCGGCGGCGGCCACCCAGGTCGCCTTGTCCTGGGCGGCGTCCTTGCCGGCGGTTTTGCCCAGCTCGACCGAGTTGGAGCGGGCATCGAGCAGGTCATCGGCGATCTGAAAGGCGAGGCCAAGCGCGGCGCCGAAGCGGCCGAGTTGGCGGCGCTGGGGCTCGGTGGCGTCGGCGGCCCATCCGCCCAATACCACGCTGGCGCGCAGCAGCGCGGCGGTTTTGCGCTGATGAATCCGGCGCACCTGGGCCAGGCCGGCGCGGGCATCGGCGGCGAGATCCTCGACCTGGCCGGCGACCATGCCGGCGGGCGTGCCTGCCGCATCGGCCAGCAGGGCGACCATCTCCGCCGCCCTCGGCGCGGCCGCCAGCAGGCCGAAGGCGCGGGTCAGCAGCGCGTCCCCGGCCAGGATGGCCATCGCTTCTCCATAACTGACGTGACAGGTGGGCCGCCCGCGCCGCAACTGGTCGTCGTCGAGGGCGGGCAGGTCGTCGTGGATCAGCGAATAGGTATGGACCAGCTCGACGGCGATGGCCGGCCGCCACGCCGCCGCGCAGTTGCCGCCGCGGACGGCCCGCGCCGCCGCCCGGCACAGCAGCGGGCGCAGGCGCTTGCCGCTACCGAGCAGGCTGTGGCGCATGGCTTGATGCAGCCGCCGGGGCGGGACGGAGGCGGCGGGCACGGCGCGCTCGAGGTGGCGTTCCACCTCCGCGCGCTCGCGTTGCTGCCAATTGGCCTTGCCGCTGGGAACCATCTCCGGAAGTTTAGCGTAACCTTTTACACCGCTCCCGGTTGTAAGATCAGAGGAGACCTGCATGCCCGAGTGGATGCGCGACGTCGGCTACGCTTGGCGTCGGCTGCGGCAAGCCCCAGCCTTTGCCCTGATCGCCATTGTGACGCTCGGGCTCGGCATTGGCGCCAACACCGCGATCTTCAGCCTGGTGGATGCCGTGCTACTACGCCCGCTGCCGTTTCCCCAGCCGCAGCAACTGCTCTCTATCCGCGAACGCAGCCACAACTTTCCCTCGATGTCGGTCTCCTATCCCGACTACCTCGACTGGGTGGCCGAAAACCACAGTTTCACCGCGCTGGCGGCCTATCGAGGTAACGGAGCGGTGATCACCCACGCCGGACCTCCGGCGCTCATCAACGGCCAGGAGTGCAGTTGGCAGTACTTTCCGGTGCTCGGCATCAAGCCCGAACTCGGACGGGCGTTTACAGCCGCTGAAGATCGGCGCGGCGCGGCTCCGGTGGCCGTCATTTCCGACCAGCTCTGGCACCAGCGCTTTCAGGGCGAAGCCGACATTCTGGGCAAGACGATTGATCTCGATTCAGTGGCGCGCACCATCGTCGGCGTCATGCCGCCGGTATATTCCGGCCTGGCCGCGGATGAGGACGCCGCCCTGTACTGGATCCCGCTGGGGGCCGAGGCTACGGAAGAATCCGGGATGATGAACCGCGGTAGCCATCCTGGCTTGAGTGGTCTGGGGCGGCTGAAGACTGGGGTAACGGCGGCGGCGGCCACCGCCGACATGGAGCGCATCCAGCGCGACCTGGATCAGCAATATCCCAAATCAGACACCGGGGAAAGCGTCAGGGTGCAAAGCTATCTCAGTTGGGTGATACGCAACGACGGCCCCAGCGCGTTATGGGCGCTTCTCGCCGCTGTGGGTCTGGTGCTGCTGATCGCCTGCGCTAATGTGGCCAATCTCTTGCTGGCGCGGGCGGCGACGCGGCAAAAGCCCAATGCCATCCAGTCGGCGCTAGGTGCCTCGCGCGCGCGGCTGATCCGCGAGCATCTGACCGAGAGTCTATGCCTGGGCGCCGGCGGCAGCGCGCTGGGGCTGGCCTTGGCGTGGGGAGCCATGCGCGCTGTGCCGGTGCTGATCCCCGTGGGAATGGGCATGAAGCGCGCCGACCAGGTGTCGCTCGACTGGCGCGTGCTGGGCTTTACCATCGTGCTCGCGCTGGCGACCACGGTGGTGTTCGGCCTGGTTCCGGCCCTGCATGCGAGCCGCACCAATGTTTCTGCGGTGCTGCAGCAGGGAGGGCGCGAGGTGGCCTCGGGTGCGAGCGGCGGCCGCTTGCGCGGCGTGCTCGTCACGGTCGAGATGGCCCTGGCGTTGGTGTTGCTGGTGGGCGCGGGATTGCTGATCCGCAGCCTCGTGCTCGTGCAGAAAGTTGATCCCGGCTTCCAACCCGATCACACGCTGAGCTTTGAAGCCAGCCTGCCCGCGGCGCGCTATCCCAAGCCGGACCAGGCGCTGCAGTTTTTTCGCCAGTCGCGGCTAAATATGGGAAAGCTGCCGAGCGTAAGCGCCGTGGGCCGGATCTATCCGCTGCCGTTCAGCGGCAATGACTGGGAAAACGGCTTCACCATCGTTGGCCGCCCGGCGCCGCCGCCGGGCGAGGGGCCCTCGACCAACTTCGCCATGATTTCGGGCGACTACCTGCAAGCCATCGGCATGCATCTGCTGCGCGGGCGCAAATTCACCGACGACGATACCGCGAAGACGACGCCGGTGGCCATCGTGGACACGTTGTTTGCCCGCCGCTACTGGCCCGGGCCGCATCCGCTGGACAGCGCGCTCGGTCAGCAGTTCAACATGAACGGCAAGCAATGGACAATCGTGGGCATCGTGCAGCGCGTTCTCGATTATGGGCTGGACGCCACGGTCGAAATGGCTGATATGCCGCAGACCTTTATTCCCTCCGCGCAGGCGCAAGATACCACCGACGGCTACTTCGTCGTCCGCACCGGGCTTGCCGACCCCATGCAACTGCGCGGCGCGGTGACCGCGGCCGTGCAGGCGGTGGACCCGCTCGAGCCGCTCTACGACATGATGACGATGAACCAGCGCATCGCGCTCTCGCTCGCTCAGCGCCGCTTGACGCTGTGGCTGATGGGCGCCTTCGCCGCGCTGGCGCTGGTGCTGGCGGCCATTGGGATCTACGGCGTGCTTAGTTACGCGGTGGCGCAGCGGGGCCATGAGATCGGGGTGCGCATGGCGCTCGGCGCCAACCAATCGCGGGTGCTCACGCTGGTGCTCGGCGAAGGGATGCGGCTGGCGGTGAGCGGTGCCGTGTTGGGCCTGATCGTAGCCTTGCTGGCCGGGCACTTTGCGGCGTCGTTTCTGTACGGCGTCAGCGCCCACGACCCGCTGACGTTCATAGCGGTGCCGCTGCTGTTGCTGGGGGTGGCCGCTTTGGCCTGCTACATCCCCGCCCGGCGCGCAACCAAAGTGGACCCGATGATTGCGCTGCGCGGCGAATAAGGCTGCTGTATTCTGGAAGCGGGGCCGCCCGATGGAATACCAGTTCCTCAACCGCATTGATTCGCCCGACGATTTGAAAAAAGTGGGGCGCGCGAACCTGCCGCGCGTGGCCGAAGAGCTGCGCGACTACATGATCACGACGGTGAGCAAGGTGGGCGGGCACCTGGCCTCCAGCCTGGGGGCGGTGGAGCTGACCCTGGCGCTGCATTACACCTTCAACGCGCCCGAGGACAAGATCGTCTGGGACGTGGGTCACCAAGCCTACGGGCATAAGATTCTGACCGGACGCCGCGATCGTTTCCCCACGCTGCGCCAGTACGGAGGTATCAGCGGGTTCCCGATGCGCGCCGAAAGCCCCTACGACGCCTTCAACGTCGCCCACGCCTGCACTTCGATTTCGGCCGCTCTCGGCATGTGTACGGCGCGCGATCTGGCCGGCAAGCACAACTATGTGGTTGCCGTGATCGGCGATGCCGGGCTGACGGGCGGGGTGGGTCTTGAGGGGCTCAATCAGGCCGGGCATCTGAAGCCGAAGATGCTGGTCATCCTCAATGACAACGAGATGTCCATCTCGCCCAACGTGGGAGCACTATCGGGCTATTTGAACCGCATCGTGCACGGGCAGGCCTACCAGCATGTTCGCAACGAGATCGAGCAGCTCATTACCGCGGTCCCGAAGATCGGCAAGCGCCTGTTCCGCCTGACGCGGCAGTGGGTGGATGCCGTGAAGGGCCTGATCCTGCCCGGGCTGGTGTTCGAAGAGTTGGGCTTCAAGTACGTGGGACCGGTGAACGGCCACAACCTGGAGGCGTTGCTCGACGCCCTGGCGGCGCACAAGGACGACGACGGCCCGGTGCTGCTGCACGTGGTGACGCGCAAGGGGAAAGGCTACCCGCAGGCCGAGCAACTGCCCATGAAGTATCACGGCGTGACCGCCTTCGACATTGCCACCGGCGCGTTCGTCAAGGCGCCGGCGAGCGCGCCCAGCTACACCAGCGTGTTTGGACAGGCGATGTGCGCGGCCGCCGAGCGCGACCCCAGGGTGGTGGCCATCACCGCGGCCATGACCGAAGGCACGGGGCTGAGCGAGTTTGCGCGCCGCTTCCCCAGCCGCTTCTTCGACGTGGGCATCGCCGAGCAGCATGCGGTGACCTTTGCCGCGGGCTTGGCCTGCGAGGGGCTGCGCCCGGTGGCGGCGATCTACTCGACGTTTTTGCAGCGCGCCTACGACCAGGTGATCCACGACGTCTGCCTGATGAACCTGCCGGTGACCTTTGCGCTCGACCGCGGGGGGCTGGTGGGCGCCGACGGCCCGACCCATCACGGCCTATACGACCTGGCGTATCTGGCGGCCGCGCCCAACATGACCGTCATGGCGCCCAAGGATGAAAACGAGTTGGGCCACATGCTGCTGACATCGCTCGAACACGGGGCGCCGATCGCCTTCCGCTACCCGCGTGGCAACGGCATCGGGATCGAGCGCGAAGCGCCGCGCCAGCTCGAGATCGGCAAGGCGGAGATTCTGCGCGACGGGTCCGACGGCGCGATTCTGGCGTTGGGAAGCATGGTGTATCCCTGCCTGGAGGCGGCCACGCGGCTGGCGGCGGAAGGCTTATCGTTGGCCGTCATCAACGCCCGTTTCGTCAAGCCGCTCGATGAGGAGCTGATCACCTGCCTGGCGGCGGAAAAGCCGTTCCTGGTCACGGCCGAGGAGGGCACGCTCGAGGGCGGCTTTGGCGCACTGGTCGCGGCTCTCGCGGCCGACCGGCGCATTCCGGTTGCGCTGCTGCGCATCGGCGTGCCTGACCGCATCATTCCGCACGGCTCGCCGGCGCTGCTGCACGCCAAATATGGACTCGACTGCGACGGAATCTGTCAGCGCGTCCGTGACTTCGCCGTCGCGCGCCAGCCCGTCTCGCTCCGTCACGCCGCGCGCTACTAAAACCCGTCTGGACCAGCTTCTGGTGGCCCGCGCGCTCGTCCCCAGCCGCGCGCAGGCGCAGGCGCTCATTCTCGCCGGCCAGGTCCTGGTGGGTGAGCAAAAGGTGGATAAGCCCGGCCAGGCGGTGGCCAGCGACGCCGCCGTGCGCCTGCTCGTCTCCGGGCAGCGCTTCGCCAGCCGTGCGGGAGACAAGCTGGCCGCCGCCCTGGAGCACTTCACCATCGCCGTACGTGACCGCGTGGCGCTTGACATTGGCAGCTCGACGGGCGGATTCACCGACTGCCTGCTGCAGCACGGCGCGCGCCATATCTACGCCTTTGACTCTGGCACCAACCAGATGATCTGGCGCCTGCGTACGGACCCGCGCGTAACGCTGCGCGAAAACACCAACGCGCGTTACCTGCAAGCCGGCGACATCGCCGAGCCCGCCGACCTGCTGACCGTGGACGTGAGTTTCATTTCCGCGACGCTATTGCTGCCGGCGCTGGTGACCTTGCTGCGCGCAGCGGCCGAAGTCGTGATTCTGGTGAAACCGCAGTTTGAAGCCGGGCGGGAGCAGGTGGGCAAAGGCGGAATCGTCAGCGACGAAGCGGTGCAACAGACGGCGGTGGTGAAGGTGCAGGCGGCGGCCGTGGCACTGGGACTGGAAGCGGCGGGCGTGATGCCCAGCCCCATCCGCGGCGCCGGCGGCAACCAGGAATTTCTGGCCTACTTCCGGCGATAATGAAAGCCGTGCTGGAACCGATCGTACCTGGGTCGCGCATCGCCATCTACGTCAAGCCCGGCCATCCGCGCGGGCCGGAGCTGCTCGAGGAATTGGCTGCCTGGCTCACCGCGCGCGGATATAAGCCGCAGCCCGCCTCCTGCGGCGAAGGCGCTTCGCTCGCGATTGTGCTGGGCGGCGACGGCAGCATCTTGCGCGCTGCCCCCGAGCTGGCGCCGGCAGCAACGCCGGTGCTGGCCGTGCATCTGGGCACGCTGGGGTTTTTGACCGATACGGCGCTCGAGGATTTGTATCCCAGCCTGGAGACCGTGCTCGCCGGTCGGGGCGTGAGGCGAAGGCTGGCGCTGCTGGAGACGCGGCTGGAGCGGGCCGGCCGGGAAGTCGGCCGCTATCCCGTGCTGAACGAAGCGGTGGTAGGCAAGTCGGGCCTGGCGCGTCTGTTGACGGTCGAGGTGACGATTGCCGGAGAGCCGGTCGGCGACTATCGCGCCGATGGCGTGCTGGTAGCCACTCCCACCGGTTCGACCGCCTACAACCTGAGTGCGGGCGGCTCGGTGGTACACCCGCAAGTCGCGGCGCTGTTAGTCACACCCATCTGCCCGCACGCGCGCGTGCAGCGCCCGTTGCTGGTGCCCGCGGAGGCCGAGGTCGCGCTGACTCTGCTGGCCGGCGATCCGGCTCACCTGACCCTCGACGGCCAACACGGCGTGCCGCTCGAGGTGGGAGATCGCCTGGTTTGCCGCCAGAGCCGGGACGCGCTGGTGTGTGTTTCGGCGCGCGCGGCCAGCTTCTACGAGCGGGTCCGCACCAAGCTGGGCTAAGGTTCGCTCTTTTCGCCCAACTCGCGCAGATACTCCCAAGTAAAGATGCCGGTCTTGTGACCGTCGCTGAAGTCGAACTGCAGCGCGTAGCGGCCCACCGGCTGCACGCCGCGCAGGGTGGCGCCGGTGGGCTTATAGATCGGCAGCAGCGCGGCGCCGGGTGCGGCCGGGGCCGGGACGGCGGTGGAGCGGTCGCCGGTGTGATGCAGGTCGGCGCAGGTGGCGCAGGGGCAGGCGGCGCGCAACTGGAGAATCGAATAATGATTCTCGCGGCCGTCGTCCCACACGATGGTGACGCCTTCGGTGAGAGAAACGTCCACGTTCTTGGGCTGCGGCGAGGAGGGCATCAGGAGGCGTCAGAAGGGTGGGCTGCCGCCAGCGGCACATGCTCGACGACGGTGAGGCCGTAGGCTTCCAGGCCCGCCAGCCGCCGCGGATGATCGGTCAGCAGGCGGATGCGGCTGAGCCCGAGGTCGGCGAGTATCTGCGCCCCGACCCCGATCTGGCGCTGGATTTGGGAATGCGAGCGGTCGCCGTCGGCCGCCGGCTCGGTGACCGCGCCGGCGTGGTGCAGCATGCCGCCGTCGAGCGCGTAGCCGGGGCCGCTCTGGTGCAAATAGACGAGCACGCCACTGCCGGCGGCGCGCATGGCCTCTAGCGCCGCTTCGAGGTTGGCGGCGCAGGCGCAGGCGCGCGAGCCGAGCGTGGCCAGCAGGCAGTGGGTCTGCACGCGCACGAGCGCGGGCGGGTGCGCCGCCGGATCGCCGTAGACGAGCGCCGTGTGCAGTTCCTGGTCGAGCAAGCTGCGATAGGCGACGAAGCGGGCCTCACCGATGCGCGTGCGTTCGCTGCCTTCGCCCGCCCGCACCACTTGCCGTTCGTGCTGCAGGCGGTAGCGGATGAGGTCGGCGACGGTGATCATCTTCAGACCGTGCTCGGCGCAGAAGCGGACGAGATCGGGCACGCGCGCCATCGTGCCGTCCTCATTCATGACCTCGCAGATCACCCCCGCCGGAGGCAGGCCGGCCAGCCGGGCCAGATCCACCGCCGCCTCGGTTTGTCCGGCGCGGCTGAGCACGCCGCCCGCACGCGCGCGCAGCGGAAAGATGTGCCCAGGGCGGGCCAGGTCCTCGGGCCGCGTGGCGGGATCGAGCAGCGCCTGGATCGAGCGCGCGCGGTCAGAGGCCGAGATCCCGGTCGTCACCCCCTGGCGCGCATCCACGGATTCGCAAAAGGCGGTACCGAAGTTGCTGGTGTTGTTGGCCGTCATCAGCGGTATGCGCAGTTCCTGCAGCCGTTCCTCGGTGAGGGCGACGCAGATCAACCCGCGCCCGTGGCGCGCCATGAAGTTGATGTCGGCCGCGGTGGTGTGGGCGGCGGCCAGCGTCAGGTCGCCCTCGTTCTCGCGGTCGGCGTCATCCACCACGACCAGCATGCGCCCGGCGCGAAAATCCTCCAGCGCTTCAGCAATGGTGGCGAAGGCGGCCGTGGCGGCCGTGGGCGTCATTCTCTTAGGGTAGCAAGCTTCGTGCGTTCGCCCGGCAGACAGGATGTGGCTACATGTGCGGTAAAATGTGGCCATGACAGAAGTCGGTGTGCGTGATTTGAAGAACCGGCTGAGCGAGCACCTGCGACAGGTCAAGGCAGGACACGAGATCCTGGTGACCGAGCACGGGCGGCGGATTGCCAAGCTATGCCCGGTCGAACCAGCGCCCGAATGGCTGCAGGAAATGGTCCGAAACGGCGAGGTCAGTTGGAGCGGCGGCAAGCCACGGGGAGCGAACATCCGTTTGCGCGGCAAGGGGCCGCTCGCCTCTGATTATGTGCGTGAGTGGCGGGGACGCTATTGATCCTTTACCTGGACACCAGCGCGCTGATCAAGCTCTGGATTCCGGAACCGGAGAGCGCGACGGTTAAGTTGCGGGTACAAGCGGCGACGGGGATTGCGACTGCGGCTGTCGCCTACGCGGAAACCCGGGCGGCACTGGCGGCACTGGCGAGAAACCGGAGGTTCGGACGCGCCGGGCTGGAAGCGGCCCGCAAGAGCCTCGATGAGCAATGGCCCGACATTGCGGCCATCGCCATCAACGACGGAATCATCCGCGCGGCGGGTGATCTCGCCGAAACGCACGGCCTCCGCGGCTTTGATGCCGTACATTTGGCCTGCTACGCCCAACTGCTCCGGCGCAGCCCGGGCGAGCCGGTGAGCTTTTTCAGTTTCGACCTCCGGCTGCAGCGCGCGTCGGAACGGCTGCGCATTTGATCCCTACCCCGGCCAATCGCCGAGGAGCTTGCGGACCAGCGCGATCTGGCCGACGTGGTAGGCGGAGTGATCGGCCAGCAGCAGGGCTTCGCGCAGTAGGGTCCTATCCGGGGCATGGGGCAGCGGGGCGAGCAGGTCCTGGGCGGGATCCAGGATCAGGGCCAGCATGGCGTCGCGATCGGCGATGACGCTCAAGCGGCTTCGGCGGAAAGCCGCGGCGCTGGGCGGTGCGGAGGTGGGCGGCCAGTAACCTTCCGGCCAAGAGGGCGACTGCCAGGCGGGATCGCGGGTGAACTCGAGGATGTCGTGTTGCGCGATGCGGAGATGTTCGAGGAGCTGCCAGCAGGAGTAGGGGGTGCGGGGCGGCCTTTTTCCGGCCACGGCGGCGCTGAGGCCGGACAGGGCCTGCTCCAGCGTGGCATGCGCGGCGCCGCCGCGAAGCAGGGCGGCAACGTGTTGGCGTAATTCAGGCTTGGGCGGAGCCGCTGGTTTGGTCATGAGCGTAGGTCTCGCGTAGAGCGCGCTTGTCTATCTTTCCGGTTGCCGTGCGCGGGAGGGAGGCGACAACTCGGAACTCGTCCGGGCACTGCCAGGGGGGAAATTGCGCCTGCAGGTGCCGGCGCCAGACGGCGGGGTCGGCCGCGGCGCCCTCGCGCAGCACCACGAGGGCCAGTGGCCGTTCCTGCCATTTGGGGTGGGGCACGGCAATGACCGCTGCTTCTCGGACGTCAGGGTGACAGGCGAGGGCGTTTTCCAGAGCCACCGAGCTGATCCACTCGCCGCCGCTGCGGATCAGGTCCTTGCTGCGGTCCACGATCGCCATCAAGCCCTCGTCATTGAACTTGACGACATCGCCAGTGCGCAGCCAGCCGTCTTCGGTCCACGATTCCGGCGAGACGCCTCCGTAGTAGCTCGCCGCCACCCAGGGACCGCGGACCTCCAATTCGCCCGCCGCCGCCGTGCGGGCCTCGACGAAGGGCAACGGGCGGCCCTGGCGCGTGCGGCGCTCGGCGAAGCCGGCCCGGCCGTCGGGGCGCAGCAGCGGGTTCATGGTTCCCACCGGCGTCATCTCGGTCATGCCCCAGCCCATGTTCACCGTGATGCCCTGCCGGTCGAAACGCTCGAACAGCGCCGCCGCCGCGGGCGTGCCACCCAGGTTCACGCGCAGTTCCGGATGCAGTTTCCAGCGGCCGGGGGCGCGCTCCAGCGCCTCCAGCACCGCCTGCCAGATCACGCCCACGCCCGCGCTGCGCGTCACCTGCTCGCGCGCAAGCAGATCGAGCACCGCTTCGGCGTCAAAGCGATCGCCCGCGAGCACCTGCTTGCATCCCACGAGCGCGGCGGCGTGGGGCAGGCCCCAAGCGTTGGCGTGGAACATCGGCACGAGAGGCAGCACGCAATCGCTATGATGCAGATCGAGCGCGTCGGGCAGCGCGATGGTTAGCGCATGCAGGCAGAGCGCGCGATGGGAGTAGATCACGCCCTTGGGCTCGCCCGTCGTGCCCGACGTATAGCCCATGGCCGCGCCGTCGGATTCCGTCGGCTCGGGCAGCGGGCCTTCGTAGGCGTCCGGCCAGGCCGCGACGCGCTGCGGGCGGGCATCGGCCGGGACCTGCTGCCAGCGCTCCAGCAGATCGTCAGCGACGATGGCGAACCGGTCGTCCGCCTGCCGCAGGATGCGCTCCCATTGCGCCGGATGCTGGCGCAAATTGAACGGATGCACAATGCCGCCGGCCAGCGGGACGCCGAAGTAGGCCTCCAGATGCGCCATGTCGTTCCACAGCAGCGTCGCCACGCGCTCCCCCGGTTGCAGCCCGAGCGCGAGCAGGTGCCCGGCCAGGGCGCGCGCGCGGGCATCGAGGTCCCGGTAGGTGGTGCGCGCCTCGCGCGTGACGACTTCCGTCGCGGGGAACCAGTCGCAGGCGCGCCGCAGGATGGCGGCCACAGTCAACGGGAACGGCATCATGGTGGCGGGCACGGTCCCAGTTTACTATTGACAGTATATTGTCAATATGACAATATATTGCCTATGCGGAACACGCCGGCCTCGCACCCATCCGACCTGCTGCCCCTGGTGGTGGCCGACGTGTATGAATTGACGGGAGCGTTGCGGCAGCACGGCGAGCGCCTCGCGGCGCGGGTCGGGCAAACCCAGGCTCGCTGGCAACTGCTGCGCGCGGCCTCAGCCGAGCCCGCCCGCAGCGTGGCGCAACTGGCGCGGCGGCTGGGTACGGCGCGGCAGGGGGTGCAGCGGCTGGCGGATGTGCTGGTGCGGGAGGGTGCGGCCGTGTACCGCGCCAACCCCGACCATCGCCGCTCGCCGCTGCTGGTGCCGACGCCCGCCGGGGAGCGGGCGCTGGCGCAGATCACCGCCGCGGCGCAGCGCTTCCACAACCGGCTGGAGGCGGCCTTGCCCCGCCGCGTGGCCGCCGAGCTGCACGCCGGACTGCGGGCTCTGCTTGCGGCCCTGAACACACTGCCTGCGGAGGAAAGATCATGAACGTCGCGACCATTCACGAATGTCTGGCCATGAGCTTTGCCGACACCCCGTTTCCAGTGGTGGCGGCCAGGCTGCGCGAGGCCGGAGTAGCCCGCTACCATGCCGATCTCGTGCGGCTGGTGAAGATCCATTACGGGGATGGGCGGGCCTCCTGCACGGAGCCGCTGCCGCTTGACGCCGCGCCCGAGGTGGCGCCGGATTTTGATGCCGCGGCGGTGCGAGCGGCACTGGACGCGATTCAGAAAGGCCGGATCGGCTACGCCGGGTTTCTGCGGCGCATCATGGGCGCCGGCTGCGCCGGTTACGAAGTGTATCTGCGCGGCCGGAAGGTGGCCTATCGCGGCCGCGACGGGGACGACCTCATCGAGCGCATGCCGCCGGCCCAGGATTGAGCTAGACCGCGATCTGGCGCCCGCGCAGGGCGCGCAGGCGGTCGCGCAGGCGCGCGGCGCGCTCGAACTCGAACAGCTTGGCGGCGGCGCGCATCTCCTCTTCGAGTTGCTTGAGGTAGGCGCTGAGGGCCTCCTCGCTGGGAAACTCGTCGAGCGATTCGTCGAGCGCGGCCGGGGTCGCGTAGTCGCCCTCGGCCGTTCCCACCAACGCAGTATCGAGCGGACGCAGCACGCTCTGCGGCGTGATGTCGTTCTCCTGGTTAAACCGCTCCTGCAACTCGCGGCGCCGGGTGGTTTCGCCGATCGCCTGTTGCATGGAGCCGGTCACGGTGTCGGCGTAGAGCAGCGCCTTGCCGTGCAGGTGACGGGCGGCGCGGCCCATGCTTTGAATCAGCGAGCCGGCGGAGCGGAGAAAGCCTTCCTTGTCGGCGTCGAGGATCGCCACCAGTGAGACTTCGGGAAGGTCCAGGCCCTCGCGCAGCAGGTTGATGCCGATCAGCACGTCAAAGACGCCGCGGCGCAGATCGCGCAGGATCTTCACGCGCTCGAGCGTTTCCACTTCGCTGTGCAGATAGCGGCAGCGCACGCCCGCCTCGCTGTAGTATTCGGCCAAATCCTCGGCCATGCGCTTGGTGAGCGTGGTCACGAGCACGCGCTCGTTGCGCGCCGCGCGGTCGCGGATCTCGGCCAGCAGATCATCCACCTGGCCGCGGCTGGGCCGCACCTCGAGCGCCGGATCGAGCAGCCCCGTGGGCCGGATCACCTGTTCGATAACCGCGCCACCGGTCTGCTGCAGCTCATAGGGCCCCGGTGTGGCCGAAACGTACACGGCCTGGCCTACGCGCTCATTGAACTCTCCGAACTGGAGCGGACGGTTGTCGAGCGCCGAGGGCAGACGGAAGCCGTACCGGATCAGCACTTCCTTGCGGGCGCGGTCGCCGTTGTACATGCCGCGCAGTTGCGGCACGGTCTGGTGGCTCTCATCGAGAAAGATCAGCGCGTCGCTGGGCAGGTAGTCGAGCAGCGTCGGTGGCGGCTGCCCGGGCGCGCGCCCGGTGAAGTGACGCGAGTAGTTCTCGATGCCGTGGCAGTAGCCGATCTCGCGCATCATCTCGATGTCGAAGCGGGTGCGCTGCTCCAGGCGCTGCGCCTCCATGGTCTTGCCTTGGCGGACCAACTCGGGGCCCCATTCCGCCAGCTCGGCGAAGATGGAGCGGATGGCGTCTTCGCGCGTCTCCGGCTTCATGACGTAGTGCGACTTGGGGTAGATGGGCAGGCGCTGATAGGTCTGGCGCACTTCCCCCAGCAGCGGGTCAATTTGCGAGAGGCGCTCGACCTCGTTGCCGAACAGCTCGATGCGGAAGGCGTAGTCGTCGTAGGTGGGGAAGACCTCGATGATGTCGCCGCGCACGCGAAACGTGCCGCGCTGAAAGTCGTTATCGTTGCGCTGGTAGAGGATGTCCACCAGCTTGCGCAGAATCTGCTCGCGGCGAATCTTCTGGCCTTGCTCGAGCAGCAGCAGCATGCCGTAGTAGGCCTCCGGCGACCCCAGGCCGTAGATGCAGGAGACCGAGGCGACGATGATGCAGTCGCGGCGTTCGAAAAGCGAGCGCGTGGCCGACAGGCGCAGCTTGTCCAGCTCCGCGTTGACCGTGGCTTCCTTCTCGATGTAGAGGTCGGCGGCGGGAACGTAGGCCTCCGGCTGGTAGTAATCGTAGTAGGAGACGAAGTACTCAACCGCGTTCTGGGGGAAGAAATTGCGGAATTCGTGGTAGAGCTGTGCCGCCAGTGTCTTGTTGTGGGCGAGCACCAAGGCCGGCCGCTGCTGCGCCTCGATCACCTTGGCCATGGTGTAGGTCTTGCCGCTGCCCGTCACCCCCAGCAGCACCTGCGCCGCCTCGCCCGCCCGGATGCCGGCCGTCAGGCGCTCGATCGCCTGCGGCTGGTCGCCGCGCGGCACATACTGGCTTTCCAGCGCAAACTCCATCCCTTCAGGATAACGTGTCGAGCAACGCGCTCCCCGCCTCGCCGAACGGGTCCACCACGAGCACGCCCTCGAACTCGCGGCCCGATTGCAGATCCTCGGTCAGCAAGTAGCGCGCGCCGGACCGTTCCGCTGCCGCCACGATCAGCGCATCCCAGTATGCGAGCTGCGCCGTGTCGCACCACTGCCAAGCCCGGCGCACCAGCCCATCGCTTGCCCCGACAGGCCCCCACAGCAATAATTCCCCGACCATCTCCCGCGCTGTCGCCGCGCCTACTCCCAACTTCCGCACCGCGTTCCAATAGAACTCATGCACGACTTGCCAGCTCAGCCGGCCGGTCCCCCCCGCTCCTAACTGCTCGAGCCACCGGCACGCGCGCTCGCGCTTTGCGGGGTTGCGGTGGTCGATGCAATACAGCGTGACGTTCGTGTCGATGAAAACCGCGCCCGTCATCTTGGCCAGCCACGGCCGCGCTCGTGCGTCTCCTCGCGCGAAAAGCGCCAGTCTGGGTCAGGCTTGCCCACCGGCCAGCGCCCGTCTCGCGTCCAGTTCTCGAACGCGCGCCGGTGCTGATCCTCGTGGTTCATCTCGCGCTCCAGCATGGCCCCCACAAAGCGCGACACGGATGTCCTCTGCTTCGCCGCCGCGATGCGCGCCCAGTCCGCAGCTTCCTCTGACAGGCGGATCGTTACGTTCTTGTACACGAGGCTAGTGTATCACGAAGTTCGTGTAGCACTAATCTCGTGACCAAACTTTCCGCTCATTCCTGCCGCAGCGCCAAGGTGGGATCCACCCGCAGCGCCCGCCGCGCGGGGAGGTAGGTGGCGAGCAGCGCGACCCCGGCCAGCAGGCAGGAAACCGCCAGCAAGCTGAGCGGATCGAAAGGGCTCACTCCGTAAAGCAGTCCCGACAATAGGCGCGTCAGCGCCAGCGCCGCGACCAAGCCCAACCCCACCCCCAGCCCCGCCCATCGCAGCCCCTGCGCCATGACCATCTTCACCACCTCGCCCCGGCGCGCCCCCAGGGCCAGGCGCACCGCCAGCTCGCGCGTGCGCCGCCCGACGGCATAGGCCATCACGCCGTACAGGCCAATCGCCGCCAGCACCAGCGCCAGCAGCGCGAAGCTGCCCAGCAGCAGCATGGCGAACCGCCGCGGGGCTAGCGACGATTGGATGATTCCATGCATCGTCGCAAAACCCTCGACGACTTCATCCGGGCTCAGCCGCCGGCTCGCGGCCTGGATCGAGTTCACCGCCTCGAGCGCGGGTCCGGAGGTGCGGACGACCACGCTGGTGCTCGACGGCACCAGCCGCATCACATCGTCCGGCATTTGCTGGAAAGGGAAATAGACCTCGGCGCGCAGCGCATTGCCCGCGCCCGCGTCGAGACCCCACTGCAGCACGTGTCCGGCCACGCCCACGATTTCATAGCACGTCGTCTGGTCTTGTCCGCCCTGGCACAGCGAGCTGCCGAGGGCATTCCCCTTGGGAAAATACTGCTGCGCCAGGGCCTGATCCACGACCACGACCAGGCGCGAGTGCTCGTTATCGCCAGGAGTGAAGAAACGCCCCTGCAGCAGCGGAATGCGCATGGCCTTCCGGTACTGGGGCCCGACGATGTAGTCGAGCATGCCCGGCATCTGTTCTTGGCTGGCCGGACGCGGCTGGCCCGCAATCCAAAATGTTTGGTCGTCCTCGCTGTACATGGGAAACGCGCCCCAACTGAGCGAGACGGCCTGCACGCCCGGAACCGACGCCACCGTCGCATCGAAATTGCGCAAGGCGGCGCGGATGCGCGCCGGAGAGGCCTGGTCCATTGCCGGCGGCAGGTTGAGATAAAACGTCATGACGTGATCCGGGTCGAAGCCCGGATTCACCCTCCAGAGCTGGGACAGCGTGCGCAGCAACAAGCCGCCACCGGCGAGCAGCACCAGCGCCAGCGCCATCTGCCCGCAGACGAGCAGGCCTTGGGTACGACTGCCGGAAGCGCCCCCGCGCTCCTTCACGGCGGAGTAAAGGCTACGGCGGGCAGCGCGCACGGCCGGCGGCAGGCCGAACAGCACGCCCGCGAGCAGCGATATGACGAGGGTGAACCCGAGCACCCGCCCGTCCATGGCGATCGCGCCGGCGCGCGGCAAGGCGGCCGGCAGCGCCGCCACCGCCGCCCGCGTGCCGGCAGCGGCAAGCGCCAGGCCCAGCGCCCCGCCCAGCCCGGCGAGCAGCACGCTTTCCGTCAGCATCTGGCGCATCAGCCGCCCTGCGGAAGCTCCCAAAGCGGAGCGAATGCTGACCTCCTGCCGGCGTGCTTCGCCGCGTGCCAGCAACAGGTTGGCCACGTTGGCGCACGCGATGAGCAACACGATCCCCACCGCTCCCAGCAGCAGCAGCAGCGAGCCGCGCACGCCGCCCACCATGCTCTGCTTCAAAGGCGTGAGTGTGGCGCCCATGCCCCGGTCCGCGTTGGGATAGGTTCTGGCCAGCGCGCCGGTGACCATTTGCATTTCCGAGCGCGCCTGCTGCAGGCTCACGCCCGGTTTGAGCCGAGCGATGCCGTGGATGCCGAGCCCCGCGGCGCGATAGCGAATGGCCGGGCTGCGGAACTCGCCCAGCGGAAGGTAGGCGTCCTCGGCCGCGAAATAACTCTCCGGCAGGTCCAGATGCCCGGGGAAAACACCTACGATCGTGTATCCTCGTCCGTCCAGCGAGATTTCCCTGCCGATCACCGAGGGCGAGCTGTCGAAGCTCCGGTGCCAGAGTTGAGTGCTGATGGCCACCACATGCCCGACACCAACCTCGTCTTCCGCGGGTGTGAAATTGCGGCCAAGAACAGGCTTGATGCCCAGCATCGGGAAGAAATCCGAGGTAATGGCGGCGGCATTGAGTTCCTGCGGCGAGCCGGCGCCGGTGAGCAGGAAGCCGGTGGAACGGCTGACAGCGAACGCGGAAAAGCACCGGTTGAGACGGTGCCAATCGAGAAAGTTGGGATAGGAGATGGAACCGCGGGGGAAATTGGGCTTGCTGGCGTCAACCTCCACCAGCCGGCCGGGATGCGGATAGGGCAGAGGATTGAGCACGACGGCATTCACGACGGAAAACAACGCCGTATTGGCGCCGATGCCGAGCGCCAGCGTGAGAATCGCCACGGCCGTGAACCCGGGATTGCGCCGTAACTGGCGCAGTCCGTAACGGATGTCGGCCCAGGTTTCGCCAAGCCAGCGCGTCCCCAGTGCCTCGCGGCACTCCTCCTCGACACGCTGATAGCCGCCAAAGGCGATGCGCGCCTGGCGCTCAGCCTGCTCGCGCGGCACGCCTTGCCGCTCCAAAGTCTCGACCTGACGTTGCAGGTGGAAGCGCAACTCGGCTTCCATCTCCCGCTCCGCCCTCCGCCGGCGGAGCCGGAACGCCAGCACCGTGCGCAGCGAGGAGAACACGCTCATACCTCCTCCGGCCGCGCCTGCAGCACCCGCGCCATGGCGGTGGTCAGGCGGTTCCAGTCCTCCGTCTCCTCGCGCAAGCGCCGCTCGCCGGCCCGGGTGAGGTCGTAAAACTTCGCTTTCTGATGGTTCTCCGAGATGCCCCAGGTCGCCGTCAAATATCCCTTGCGCAGCAGCCGGTACAGCGCCGGATACAGCGCCCCCTGCTCGATGACCAGCATCCCCTGCGAGATCTGGTTGATGCGCACCAGGACGCCGTAGCCATGCTGCGGTTTCAGCGACACCGCCTGCAGGATCAGCAGGTCAAGCGTTCCGGGAAGAATTTGCGTCGGCCGGTCCATAGGTCCCCATGTCCTAAGCTACTTAGGACATTATCTCCGCAGCCACAGCGCTGTCAAGCCAGCCACGCCTGCGCGGGACAGCGAACGGCACCGCGGCGCGATGGCGCTCGGGTGCTGGCGTGGTGGGCTAGCCGGGTGGAATGCGCCAGCGCAATTGCGCGACTTCAGCGGGAGAGAAGGTTAGCGGAAGCCGGAGCGCGCCTGGCCTGGGAACGCCTGCGAGAAACAGCAGCCGTGTGGGGCGAGGTCGAACCCAGCGAGGACGTGCGCGCCGAGGCCGTACGACTGCTGCGTGCCCATCCGCTAGGGGCCGCGGATGCCCTGCAACTGGCAGCCGCGTGTACGGCGGCGACGCGGGTCACCCATCTCGAGTTCATCTCCTTCGATGAGCGGCTGGCCGAGGCGGCGCGGCAGGAAGGCTTCCGGGTGCGCGGACTCCGCTGAACGGATCTGAGCGCGGGGGCAGAGGAGATCTGCCTGGCCACGCTTGGCCAGGCAGCGCCTTGGCGGATCGCTGCAAGCGGGCTGAGGGAGGCCGCAGGCCGACCGAGTCCCGCGCCAGTCAATGTCACACAAATATCACACTCTTTTGACCAACCCCGGCCTATGTCTCGCCATCCATCTTATACATGCCGGACTTTGTCCCTTCTCCCGCGCAACGCAAGTTGTGTGACTTCGTCCTCGACCACCCCGAGCTAGTCCGCATCGGCGAGATTTGCCGCCTGGCTGGCGTTCCCCGCCGCACTTACAGCTTCTGGTCCCGCAATCCCGGCTTCTGCGCCTGGCTCGCCTCCGCCTGCACCTCGGCCCGCCTCGTGGATGGCCTCCAGCTCCTCAATCTTGCCCGCGCCCAGGCCCCCCACTCCTTCCGCCACTGGAAAGTCCTGTTCGATCTCACGTTTGCTCCCCGTGGTTTCGCGGTCTCAGTGGCAACCGAGCAGAATCAACCACTTACAGTCGCCCATTGCCCTAATTCGCGCCCCTCGCGCCACCCCACGCCCCTGCAGACCCTACGCCTGCTGCATCGTCTGCACCGGCTTGCCCCTGCACGGCGCACCGCACCCCCAATTGCCGGTAACCAGTCGAGGCGAATGGCGGTATAAGAAGGCGTGAACGATCTCCGCTACGCCCTGCGCCAGATCGCCCGCAGCCCAGGGTATGCTGCCGTCTCGATCCTCACCTTGGCGCTGGGACTGGCGGCCACGGCGGCGATTTTTTCCGTCGTACACGGCGTGCTGCTGCAGCCGCTGGCATATCGCAACCCCAGCCACTTGGTCGCGCTCGAGCTGCGCGTGCCCAAGCTCGCGCAGAAGTTTCCAGCCATGCCGATCAACCCGGCGATCTATCTGGCCTGGGCGCGGAGTGCCAAGACCCTCAGCGGCATCAGCCTGATCGACGAGGGCGAGAAGGCCAACCTGACCGGGCCCGGCGGGGCTACGCTGCTCGACGTGGATAAGGTCACGGCGAATCTTTTCGACGTGCTGGGCGTGCGGCCGCAACTGGGGCGCACGTTCGCCGGCGGCGATCGCAATGACGTGATCCTGACGAACGCGCTTTGGCGGAGCCGGTTTGGGGCGAACCCGGACGTGATCGGGCAGACCGTTGCGCTCGACGGCGTGCCGCACGCGGTGATCGGCGTGCTGCCGGCGTCGTTTCACTTCCCCACGCAAGGCGAACTGGTCTCGATCGCTTCGGTGGACGCGCGCGCGGGGCTGTTCGTGCCGCTGCAATTCACGCCCGGGATGCTGCAAAAAGACGGCGCCTTCGGGTTTGCCTCGATCGCGCGCCTGCGGCCGGGAGTGAGCCCGGCGGCGGCCAGCGCCGACTTGAATGCGATTTTACGGCGGCAGTTCGATTTTGCGCTTTCGACGCACGCCACGACGGAAATGGTTCCGCTGGGCGACATGATCGTGCATGCATGGCGAACGGGATTGTGGATGCTTCTGGCGGCGGTGCTGGCAGTACTACTGCTGATCGCCGTCAACCTGGCGAATCTGGCGCTGGCGCGGGCGCTCGCGCGGCAGCAGGAAACGGCCATCCGCAGTGCGCTGGGCGCCAGCCGCGGAAGGCTGCTGCGGCAGGCGCTGCTGGAATCACTGCTGCTGGGGCTGGCGGGAGGAGTGCTGGGGCTGGGGCTGGCGGAGGGAGCGCTGCAGGCCTTGCTGGCACTGGTTCCGGCGGGCATGCCGCGAGCCATGAACGTGCGCCTGGATTGGACCGTGGTCGGGTTCACGCTGACGCTGTCGCTGCTGGCCGGATTGCTGGCGGGGCTGATTCCGGCCTGGCGCGTGGCGCGCGGAAATGCGCAAGAAGCGCTGCGCGCCGGCGGCGCGCACGGCGGCGGACGTTTGCGCGCGCGGGCGCTGCTGGTGGGCGGCGGCACGGCGCTGAGCGCGATCCTGCTGGTGGCCGCTGGCATGCTGCTGGCCAGTTTCTCCCGGCTGGCGCAGGCTCCGACCGGCTTCCGCGTGGACCACATTCTGACCGCGACGCTGCAGTTGCCCCAGACCGGGTACACGAATGCGGGGCAGGCGCGCCGGTTCTGGGACCAGGCGCTGGTGGCGGCGGGGAAAATCCCCGGCGTGCGCTCAGCGGCCTTCACCAACTGGCTGCCGCTGGGCGGAGAAATGAATGACGACCCTGTGGTCGCGGTGGGCGATCACCGCCCCGCGACCGACCAGCCGTGGGCCAGCTATCGGCGTGTCAGCCCGGGATTTTTCACGACCTTCGGCCTGCGCCTGCTCGAAGGCCGGACGCTGACGTCGGCCGACGTGGGCACGGACGCAGTGGTGATTTCGCGCGCCACCGCGCGCGCGGTGTGGCCGGGCCAGGACCCCATCGGGCGGTGCTTTGACGCGAGCGAAGATTTCGCCGGCTTCCGCGTGGTGGGAGTGGTGGGCGACGTCAGCGCGATCAGCCTCAGGCGCGGGCCGGGAGCGGTCGTCTATCAGCCCTTCCACGGCAGCTCGTGGGGTGCGTTAGTGTTGCGCACCGGGCTGCCCGCGGCCACGGTGGCGCCGGCCTTGCGCCGCGCCCTCGGCGGCATAGACCCCAGCGTGGCCGTGCCGCCGCTGCGCAGCATGAACCAGATTGTCGCGGCCTCGGTCGCCCCGCAGCGTTTTCAGGCGCTGCTGACGTCGTTATTTGCCGCGGCGGCGCTGCTGCTCGCCTGCCTGGGCATGTACGGCGTTGTCTCCTATGCCGTCGAGCAACGCTGGCGGGAGGCGGCGACACGGCTGGCGCTGGGCGCGCCGCGCGGGGCTGTGGTACGGCTCATGATGCGCCAGGGGGGCACGCCGGCCGCGCTCGGCTTGGCCGCCGGGCTTGCTGGCGCGTTGGCGTTGATGCGGTTGCTGGCCAGCCTGCTGTAC